>USHB01000076.1 GCA_900554395.1 uncultured Phascolarctobacterium sp. | reverse complement strand
ACAACTTTTAACGGCTTCAGCAAGGCAAATTTTGTTGTTTGGGAAGATGTTAAAAACGAAATTGCAGAGCCAGAATTTTTAAAAACGGAGTAAAAATTGTCCGTTAGTCTTTTAAAATAGTTATAGAAAGTCATAAATGTTACAAAAAGTTAATAAAATTTGCGTATTGCAGAAAAACTTGACAAAATTCTGCTTGCAGTGTATAATTTACATTGTGCAATGATATTTTTATACATTGCCTTACATACGCTTTCCCTTATTTTAGGCTGCCGTGCGCACATCTTAGATGTGTGCCGCAGCCGTTTTTTATGGTATAGGTAAGGTGCTTATGGTATAATCTTTTTAGAATAACCTTGTAAGGAGGAAATATTATGGACCAGCAGGAATGGATGGGCTATGTATCCCGCCTGGCAAATGGTGAATATCCCGTGCCGGTGGGTATGATACAGGATTATAACGATTGGCGCTGCCGCTCTATTGTAGGGCGCGCGCTGTACTGGATGGGCGACACCGAAGGAGCAATGCGTGTTTTAAGCACTGTGGTTGATGTTGAGCCGAAGATGGATGATGACCCGGAATATGGTTTAAGCGAAGCAGAGCATAAAGTTTTGTGCCTGCGCGATATAGCGGAAATTGTCTGGAAACTCGCCAAAAGTGAAGAAGCTGCATTAACCTACCTGCAGCAGGCTTATGATATTGCACGCGCGTATAAACACAGCTTTCACAGTTCGCCGCGCGGCGATATGTTTTACCGCAGGCTTGCGGTGCTGCGTGAGGCAGGCAAAGAAGCGCAGGCGGTGCAGGAAGCGCAGCAGATGATAGAAGCTGAAAAGGACAACAACGGCGTAAACCCTTACAAATATTTTGCGCTTAAATTTTTGGCGGAAGATGCCCACAACGCCGGTGATGATGCCAAAGCAGGCGATATTTACGCTGAAGCGTTTAAATATTACCCCCGCAACGAAATTGCCGAACGTGATTTAGCCAAGGCTGCTGCTGAAACAGATGCAGCCAAACGCTATAAAGCCTACGAATTTTGCAGTACAGTACAGTACAAACCATGGGAAAAACAACGCCCCATAGTGCTACGCCGCGGCATTGACGGCTGATAAAGTTTTAATACGCCTTTTGCATATAGCAGGAGGCGTATTTTTTTGTAGCTAAAATTTTACAAATCTGTTACAATAGTAGCAGCTACTAATAATTTTAATAGAGGTGACGATGTGAAAGTAAAAAATAAATTGATTGCATTAGGCGTATTATGCGCACTTGGCGTGCCGCAGCTTGCCGGTGCGGAAGGTTTTGCCATTAACGAATGGAGTGCCGAAGGCGTTGCCATGGGTGGAGCGCGTATGTTTGCCGAAGGCGATGCAGCCAACGTGGCTTATAACCCGGCATCCATTACCAAAGTTGACGGTGAGGCGTTTAAAGTAAGCGCAACTTACCTCAGCCCGCATGGCGAATATGATTTGTATAAAGATGGTAAGCATTATGATGGTACTAACCGTGTGCATTTTGGTTTTGCACCCGGTACTTACTATGTAAAAAAACTGAATGATAAAGACTGGTTCGGCATTGGTGCGTTCAGCCGCTTTGCGATGGTGTCTGAATTTGAACGTGATTCTGCTGTTTCTACCAATGCGTTTTTATCCCGCTTAAATGGCGTGAGCGTTACGCCTACTTTTGCGCATAAGTTTGACGATAAATGGAGCGCAGCCGTTGGTGCGGAAATTAACTATGTTGGTTTGACTATGGAAAAAAATGCTATGCCGGGTCCGAGTGTACCTACTCATACTAAAGGCGAAAGTTATGCTTTGGGCTGGAACGCTGCTGCCAACTATGCTTTTGATGATAAAAACGAAATCGGCGTAGTTTACCGCAGCCGTATTAAACATTCCATGGAAGCTGATTTTCATGCATATAATGTGCCTTCATTTGCTGCTCCATATGGGAAAACTGGTAATCTTTCCGGCGATGCTTACGGCGAGGTAACGCTGCCGGAATCGTGGCATATTGGTTACAGCCATAAGTTTAATGAAAAAACCCGCGTGGAATTAAATGCTGTGCGTACCGGCTGGGATAGCTATAAGAATCTCAACATTATGGTTAGCGGTACGGGTAACGGATTGTTTGATACGATGCATGAAAGCCCCAAAAACTGGGAAGACGGCTGGCGTTACGCCATTGGCGTGGAGCATAAGCTGAGCGATAAATATACTGTAATGGCAGGCTTTGCTTACGATGAATCCTCCATTCCTTATGACGGCGGCGATTTTATCGTGCCGACCGGCAACCGCCGTACTTATTCCATCGGTGCGCGCTATAACGATAAAGACCAGACCGTAGCACTGGCGCTGGGTTGGATGGATGTTGGTGATTTGAGTTTTGCGTTTAGGGAAGGCGAGAAAATTAACGGCCACGCCCACACTCATGACAGCTTTACCAAAATTATCGGCATCAGCTACCAGCGCAATTTTTAAAAATAAGTAAAATTTTTTAAAATCCCTGTTTTTTAGCAGGGATTTTTGTTTACTATGGCGCTTGTTGTTTTGAAATATATGCAGTTTTGTATTATAATTATTAAAGATATGTATTTATCTGCCCTGCGTATGCGGCGGCAGTTATGGAAGGATGATGAAGTATGAAAACATATGCTCCCGTTACCGCAGAAGTAATTGAAGCATTAAAAGGCGTTGTGGGCGCAGAATATGTGCTTACCGACGCTGAAACTTTGGAACACTATCAGACTGACGAAGAAACCGATTGCCGCAAGTTCCATAAGCCGGAAGTTGTTGTAAAACCGGCTAATGCCGAAGAAATTGCGGAAATTATGAAACTTGCCAATAAATTTAACGTGCCCGTAACCGTGCGCAGCGCAGGTACCAGCCTTGCTGACGGCGCTATTGCCGTTTATGGCGGCATTGTGCTTTTGATGGAACGCCTTAACAAAATTATTGAGCTGAACACTGACGGCATGTATCTTGTTACCGAAGCAGGCGTACCGACCATTGATATTCAGAAAATGGCCAACGAAGCAGGTTACCTTTACGCAGGCGACCCGTGCAGCGCCGACAGCTGCCTTATCGGCGGCAACCTGGCAACCAATGCAGGCGGCAATAAAGCTGTACGTTACGGCACCACCCGCGACCAGGTACACGAAATTGAATTTGTCAGCCCGACGGGCGAAATTATTGAAGTTGGCGCACGTTTGAAAAAATGCTCTACCGGCTATTGCCTGGAACAGCTTATTATGGGCAGCGAAGGGACTTTGGGCATCATTACCAAAGCAACCCTTAAACTTTTGCCGCTGTGCCCGTATAAATTTGACCTTGTAGCCGTATTTACCGACCCGGACAAAGCTATTGATTTAGTGCCGCTGCTTTTAAAAGCCGGCATTGACCCGACCAGCATTGAATACATGGATAATACCTATGTACGCACTACCGCTGATTACTGCGAATATAAAAACGTACCGCATTATGAAGACGGTATTTATGTTATCGTTACCGTTGAAACCTACAACGAAGACGAATTGGATATGAAGATGGAACGTCTTGACGAGCTTTGCACCGAAGCAGGCGCCGTAGAAGTGCTGGAAGCTGACGAACGCATTTGGAAAATGCGCCGTAACTGCCAGGAAAGCGTACGCCTTATCAGCCTTGTATCCCTTACCGATGACGTTGTTGTACCGCGCGATAAAGTTGCCGAGGCAGTAAAATTTGTTATGAAAACCGGCGAAAAGTATCCGTTTACGCCGCTGATTTGCGCCCATGTAGGCGACGGCAACCTGCATATTGTATTGTGTAAATGCGATTTGACCGATGAAGAATGGGAAAAATATGTACAGGAATTCCATGACGAAGTTTATACCTATGCTTACAGTATCGGCGGGCGCCTGGCAGGCGAACATGGCATTGGTGCCAAGAAGCTGAAAGAAATGGAAAAATATACCCGTCCGGGCGAACTGAATTTAATGCGCACCATTAAAAAAGCAATGGACCCGAACTGCATTTTGAACCCGGGCAAGATTTTTAACATGGATTAATTTTATTATTGCAGGATAGTAGAAAGGATTTGAGAAACATGGCAAATTACAAACCGGTCACCGAAGAAGTACTGGAGGCGCTGCGTAAAGCAGTGGGCAGCGAATATGTAATGACCGACCCTGAAACGCTTGACAAATATAAAACCGACGAAGAAACCGACCCGCATTACCATCATCTGCCGGAAGTTGTAGTTGCGCCTGCAAACACCGAAGAAGTGGCAGCCGTAATGAAAATTGCCAACCAGTTTGACGTGCCCGTAACCCCGCGCAGCGCAGGTACCAGCGTGTCCTGCGGTGCAGTGCCTGTTTGCGGCGGCATTGTAATGCTGATGGAACGCATGGATAAAATTCTGGAACTGAACAAAGAAGGCATGTACATGGTTGTTGAAGCCGGTGCCAGAACTTTGGAAATTCAGGAATATGCCAACAAAGAAGGCTTTTTGTATGCGGGCGACCCGTGCAGTGCCGACAGCTGCCTTATCGGCGGCAACATTGCCACCAACGCAGGCGGCAACAAAGCAGTGCGTTACGGCACTACCCGCAACCAGGTTTATTCTATCGAAGCTGTTACTCCGACCGGCGACATTGTAACGCTTGGTTCCACCCTTAAAAAGAATTCTACCGGTTACTGTCTGGAACAGCTTATTATGGGCAGCGAAGGCACTTTGGGCATTATTACCAAAGCAAGCCTCAAACTTTTGCCGCTGTGCCCGTATAAACTTGATATTCTGGCAATTTTCACCGAACTTGATAAAGCAGTCGGCGTTGTGCCGAACCTTATTAAAGCAGGCTTGAACCCAACCAGTGTTGAATTTATGGACAACGGCTTTGTACGCAGCGCCAGCGATTACTGCGAACTGAAACTGCCGCATTATGAAGACGGTTACTATGTAATCATTACCGTGGAAACCTTTAACGAAGAAGAGCTGGAAAGCAAAATGGAACAGCTTGACGAAATTTGCACTGCCAGCGGCGCAACCGATGTTCTGGAAGCTGATGAGCGCGTATGGAAAATCCGCCGCAACTGCCTGGAATCTACCCGCGTTCTCAGCTTAATCAGCACTTCCGATGACCTTGTTGTACCGGTTGATAAAATTGCCGAGTGCATTGAACATTTGAACGAAGTATCCAAAAAATACAGCTTTAAACTGCTGTGCCTTGCCCATGCCGGTGACGGCAACCTGCATTTCCAGATTCTGAAATGCGATTTGAGCGACGAAGAATGGGAAAAACAGCTCAGTGAATTCCATGCAGAAGCCTATGCTTATGTTTACAGCCTGGGCGGACGCCTGAGCGGCGAACATGGCATCGGCGCCAAGAAACTGCCGGCAATGGAAAAATACACCAACCCGGTAGAAATGAAAATGATGCGTGAAATTAAAAAAGCGCTTGACCCGAAATGCATTTTGAACCCGGGCAAAGTATTTAACGTATAATTGACGTAAAACATTTAATAAAAAATCCCCTGCTTTAATGCAGGGGATTTTTATTTTGCTGCTAAGTAGAATCAATCTTCGTTGTGAATTTTGCCGTAAGCCAAAAGTATGGTTCCTTTGGGTGCGGAAAGCGCCGGGCACACATACAGCACAATGCCGCTTTGTTCAGCATAATATGTGGTAAGCGTTTCACCGAATAAATCGGTAGTGCGTCCCAGAATCTGCCCTTCTTCAACAAAATCACCGCTGTGAATGTGGTGCAGCCAGCAGCCGGTTTCCATTGCCTCAAGGTAAATAATATCCGTCACGTCGCGCGGGATATAACGGCGCGGCTTAACAGGCTCATCAAGCAGTTTAAGTTTACGCAGAATGTTTCTGATATCTGATTTATATTCTTCAATATCTTCATGCAGGCAAAGTCCTGCGCCGCCGCGTTCAATCAAAATGGAAGGCAGCCCGGTAGAAGCAGCGTAATTATAAGCTCCACCGGTAGCAAGCGAACGCACCATGTATTCCACGTTCAGCACTTTGGCAACGCTGCGCGCTTTTTCTGCCAGTTCTTCCGTCGGCTGGCCTGGATAATAAACATAGGGGTGCAGGCTTTCGTGAATATCGCCGCTGTGCAGGTCAACATAAAAATCGGCAATCGGAAAGAAATTGCTGCTGATTAAATACGCTGTTTTTTCTGCCAGTGTGCCAAGCGGGCTGCCCGGAAAAACCCTGTTTAAATTCTTGCCGTCCTCTGGAACAATAAATTCGCGCCTTGCCCAAAAGCCCTGTATGTTTACCGGGTGCAGCATAATAAGGCTGCCGCAGATGTTTTGGGGGTCAAGTTCTTTGCCAAGTTCCATGGCAGCAGCAATGCCGGGATATTCACCGCCGTGAATGCCGGCAGTGACCAAAAGCGTGGGGCCTTCCTGCATACCGTTAATAATAGTGATGGGTATTTCTATCTGTGTATCGGGAACCGGCAGCATGGTACGCAGTTTACTGCCGCGTTCAACAGTCAGTCCGCAAATATTTAAAGTATCAGACACAAAATCAACTCCTTTTTCAAAATACAGCTTATTATAACATTATTTTAAAGATTATTGGAAATAAATATTATTTAAAATTCTTTTTCTAATAAAACTATACCCGTAGGGGTATGGCTGAACTTATTGGTGGGAAAAAATAATCAAAACCACCGGCGTAGCCGGTGGTTTGTCATTTACCGCCTAAAAGGTATTCTACTAGCTACGCCTAAAAGGCGTTCCTAGGTCTGCCACTCGCGTTTATTCCTTACTTGTCACCCGTAAATGGGTCTCCATAATCTAACACTAATTGTTGGTTTAACTCATCTTCTTTTATCTGATTCTTTATATATTCTGCTATCGCTTTTGTATTCTTTCCCACTGTATCTACATAATATCCTCGACACCAG
>USHB01000075.1 GCA_900554395.1 uncultured Phascolarctobacterium sp. | reverse complement strand
TTGACTATTTTAGCCACGACGGTTTTAGTACTCTGTTGGATATTGATAAACTTATACTTAAGTAGTTAATACAACGCCTGCTCCGGGTTTTAGTACTCTGTTGTATATTGATAAATTAATTAGTTAATGAGTATTTTTACTGTTTGCATAAGCAGCCACTTGTGATTTTACGCAAATTTTGCTATATTATATATAGATAGATTGGCGCTTGAGCCGGTCTTATAATGGAGCAAATTCCCCTGCGGTGTTTTCGTTACATTGCCTTTTAGTTTTGAGCCAACACACTTACCTAGGGAGCCTGGAATTGAGCTCCGCCTATTAAAAACAAGCCCTCTCGAGGGGACTTTTGCGGTAGGCGGGAGGGCACCCACCTGCACATGCAGGTTCAAAACATTGGGCAGGACGGCATTGCGGGGAAATTTTTTTGGAGGAATCATGGATTTATCCCGTGTAGAAATGGTTATCGGCGCTGATGCCGTGCAAAAATTGAACAATGCCAAAGTTGCCGTTATCGGTCTTGGCGGTGTGGGTTCTTACGTAGCAGAAGCTTTATGCCGCAGCGGTATCGGCAGTTTTGTTATTATGGATAACGATACGGTGGAGCAAAGCAATATTAACCGCCAGCTTCCTGCCCTTACAAGCAGTATCGGCAAATTTAAGGCAGATGTTATGGCGGCGCGCATGCGCGATATTAACCCGCTGTGCCGCATCAGAGTAATTAAAGAATTTTACAGACCGGGTGATTTTGAACGGCTTTTTTTAGACGATTTTGATTTTGTTGCCGATGCTATTGACAGTACAGAATCGAAGGCAGACCTTTTAAAAGAAGCGCACAATCATGGCGTTCCGGTAATATCTGCCATGGGTACAGGCAATAAGCTGCACCCGGAAATGCTTGAAATTACCGATATAAGCAAAACCAGCGTATGCCCGTTGGCGCGCAGTATGCGCAAACGCCTGCGCGATGCCGGCATTACAGAGGGCATTACGGTAGTATATTCGCACGAGGAGCCGCAGCATGCGGTAACTGCAAATGTGCCCGGCAGCATGGTTTTTGTGCCTGCCTGCGCCGGTATGATGATGGCATCTTATATTGTACAAAAAATTATTGCCAAGCAGGATTAAATTATGGACAGTTTATTCGCACAAACAGTAACAAAGCCCCTGGCAGACAGGATGCGCCCGCGGCGTTTAAGCGATTTTGCGGGACAGGAAAAGGCAGTTGGCCCTGCAAGCCCGCTCAGGCGGATGATTGAGCGTGATGCTTTGCAGTCGCTGCTGTTTTACGGGCCGCCCGGCACGGGCAAAACAACTCTGGCACATATTATTGCCAATATGACGCAAAGCCGTTTTGTGGCGCTTAACGCTGTGGCAAGCGGCGTGCCGGAACTGCGCAAACTTATAGGTGAGGCGCGTGACGCGCTTTACGGCGGCATGGGGCGCACGATAGTTTTTATCGACGAAATACACCGCTTTAACAAAGCCCAGCAGGATGTACTTTTGCCGTATGTTGAAAACGGCACGGTTATTTTAATCGGCGCGACAACGGAAAACCCGTTTTTTGAAGTTAATGCGCCGCTGTTATCCCGTATGAAAATTATCCGGCTGGAACGGCTTGATAAAAACGCGGTAAAGAAAATTTTGCAAAAAGCGCTTACCGATAAAGCAAACGGTTACGGCAGGCAGGAACTTGCCATGACGGATGAGGCGATGGAAGCGCTGGCCGATTTCAGCGGCGGCGATGCGCGCATAGCGCTGAACTTATTGGAGCAGGCAGAATTTATGCTGCCGGACGGCGTAAAAACCATTGACGGCGCAGTGCTTGAAAATGTAATGGGCGATGCCTTTAAACGCTATGATAAAAAGGGCGACCGCCATTATGATACTGTATCGGCGTTTATAAAAAGCATGCGCGGCAGTGATGCGGACGCTGCGCTGCATTATCTGGCAGAAATGCTTGAAAGCGGCGAAGATGTGCGTTTTATTGCGCGGCGCATTGTAATTTGTGCGGCGGAAGATGTTGGCAATGCCGACCCGATGGCGCTGGTGGTGGCAAACGCGGCGGCGCAGGCAGCGCATTTTATAGGTCTGCCGGAAGCGCAGCTTCCCTTGGCACAGGCGGTATGCTATGTTGCCAATGCACCTAAAAGCAATGCCTGCTGCATGGGCATTTTTAATGCAAGGGCAGATGCCAGAGCAGTACACAGTACAGTGCCGCAGCATTTGCGTGATGCGCATTACCCAGGAGCCAAAGTGCTGGGGCACGGCGCAGGCTATAAATACCCGCACGATTACCCCGGCGGCTGGGTAGAGCAGCAATATATGCCTGATGAACTGATAGGCAGAAAATATTACTTTCCGAAAAACATAGGTGCGGAGAAAGCACTGCATGATAAAAAATAAGGCGTTGCATTTAAGGTGCAATGCCTTATTTTTATTGCCTCAACATACATTTTAAGCACTGTTAAAACAGCATTTAACATTATGTTTTTGCAATTTGACAATTTTGAAGTTATAATATAAACTATCAAAGTGTTTTTAAATGAAGGAGTTTTTATGCAGGGATTAATCAGCAGCGTTAAACATGGCAGCCTTGCGCAGGCAGCGGGCATTAAACCCGGTGAAAGCCTGCTTGCGGTTAACGGCAGCAGTGTGCGCGATATTATAGATTTAAGTTTTTTGCTGGCAGATGAAATAGTTACGCTTACAGTAGCCGATGCTGCCGGTGCGGAACGCAAAGTAACCATTGAAAAAAATATAGATGAAGATTTGGGGCTGGAGTTTGAAAGCGCAGTTTTTGACAAGGTAAGCACCTGTTACAACAAATGCGTATTCTGCTTTGTAGACCAGATGATACCCGGCATGCGCAAAGGGCTTTATGTGCGTGATGACGATTACCGTCTTTCTTTTTTATACGGCAACTTTATTACGCTTACCAATATGAAAGATGAAGACTTTGACCGCATTATCAAAACGCATCTTTCGCCGCTGTACGTTTCCGTACACGCAACCGACCCGGAAGTGCGCTGCGCCATGATGAAAAACCGCTTTGCCGGTGAACTTATGGATAAGCTGCACCGCCTGTTTGAAGCAGGCATTACCGTGCATACGCAGATTGTGTGCTGCCCCGGCTATAATGACGGCGAAGTTTTAAAACGCACTTATGCCGATTTGCGTGCGCTTGCGCCGATGGTGGAAACCATGGCCGTTGTGCCGGTGGGGCTTACCAAAAACCGCGCGCATTTAACGCCGCTGCGCCTTTTTACGCCGGAAGAAGCGCGTGAAATCGTAACAATGGTTACCGGATGGCAGCAGGAATGCCGCCAAAGCCTCGGCAAATCTTTTGTATATCTTGGTGATGAGTTCTATATTCTGGCAGGGATGCCGCTGCCGCAGGCAGAATGGTACGACGGCTTCCCGCAGCTTGAAAACGGCATCGGCTTAAGCTGCAATTTTTTGGAAGAATGGCAGAAAGCAGCCCAGATAGCGCCGCTTAAGGGCAGCGTGAACAGCGTTATACCGATTGGCACCAGCGCCTATAAGGTTTTGCAGCCGCTTATTGAAGGCTTTAATGCCAAAACTGGCATGCAGCACAGGCTTGTTGCCGTGGAAAATGAATTTTTCGGCAACACGGTTAACGTAACCGGGCTTTTGTGCGGACAGGATATTTTAAACGCCGTTAAAGACGCGGAAAGCATTATTTTGCCGGAAGTTGTGTTAAACAGCGACGATTTGTTTTTAGACGATATGAGTTACGCAGAGTTTTGCAAAAACTGCGGCGCAGTGGTTCACCGTGCTGCGGCGGCAGGCGATTTGTACAAACTTTTGCAAAGATAAGGTGGCAGTTATGAAGGGTTACGGAAGATTACAGGTTTATACCGGTGACGGCAAGGGCAAAACCAGTGCCGCGCTTGGCGTTGCCTTCAGGGCGTGCGCGCGCGGGGCGCGTGTTTTAATGCTTGCCTTTTTAAAAGATGACCCAGATTACAGCGAAGCTGTTGGCGCGCATCTTCTGCCCGGCTTTACGCTGAAACAGGTAGGGCGCGATGCCTTTGTAAACTTTAAAAACCCCGATAAAATAGATTTGGATATGGCGCGCAACGGCTGGGAACAGGCCAAAGAAGCCATTATAAATAACAGCGCCGATATTATTATTCTTGACGAAATTAACATAGTATTACAGACTGGCATGCTGCCGGTGGATGAAGTAGTTGATTTTCTTTCCGCGCATAAGGGCGGGGCAGAAATTATCTGCACTGGGCGCGGAGCACCGCAGAAACTTTGTGCTGCGGCCGACCTTGTTACGGATATGAAGGAAGTTAAGCACTATTTCCATTTGGGCATAGCATCCAGAGCAGGCATAGATTTTTAGAGAGTGAGGTTAAGACAGTGAGTAAACCGATAGTTGCCATTGTTGGCAGGCCTAATGTTGGCAAATCGACTTTGTTTAATATTTTTGCAAACAGCCGCATTTCCATTGTTGAAGATACGCCGGGCGTAACGCGTGACCGTCTGTACGCTGAAGGCGACTGGCTGGATAATCAGTTTATGATGGTTGATACCGGCGGTATCGAAATTATGAACAGTGATGCCATTGCCGTATCCATCCGCCAGCAGGCGGAAATTGCCATTAAAGAGGCAGATGTTATTTTGTTTGTCTGCGACGCGCGCAGCGGCATTGTGCAGGAAGATGCCGAAGTGGCAAAAATTCTGCGCAAAAGCGGCAAACCGATTGTGCTTGCGGTAAATAAAGCCGATTCTCCGAAACAGGAATTAAATGTTTATGAGTTTTATAACCTTGGCCTGGGCGAGCCGCTGCCGATTTCCGCGGCGAACCATTTAGGCATTGGCGATTTATTGGATGCCGTTGTTGCCAAATTCCCAACCAATAAAGCAGGCATGTTCGATAACGACGAAGACCAGATTAAGGTTGCCCTTATCGGACGTCCTAATGTTGGCAAATCTTCCATTTTTAATTCGCTGGTAGGGCAGGAACGCAGTATTGTCAGCGATGTTGCAGGCACTACCCGTGATGCTATTGATACTCCGGTTGTACGCAACGGACAGAAATATTTGTTTATTGATACGGCCGGTATGCGCCGCAAAGGCAAAATTGACGAACCGATTGAAAAATACAGCATTATCCGCAGCCTGCGCGCCGTTGACCGCAGCGACGTGGTGCTGATGGTTATTGATGCTGTGGACGGCGTAACCGAGCAGGATAAAAAAATTGCCGGTTATGCGCATGAAGCAGGCAAGGGCATTGTTATTGTAGTTAATAAGTGGGATGCTTACGAAAAAGATGAAACCAGCACCCTGCGCTATACCGAAACGCTGCGCAAAGAGCTTATTTTTATGCAGTATGCGCCTGTTGTGTTTGTATCTGCGCTTACCAAGCAGCGTATCCACCGTTTGCCGGAAGTTATTAACTATGTTGCCGAACAGAACGCTATGCGTGTTGCTACAAGCGTGCTGAACCAGGTTATTGCCGATGCCGTTGCGGTTAACCCGCCGCCGACCGATAAAGGACAGCGCCTTAAAATTCTGTATGCAACGCAGGTTAAAATTAAACCGCCTACGTTTGTTATTTTTGTTAACGAGCCGGAAATCATGCATTTTTCCTATCAGCGCTATCTGGAAAACAAACTGCGTGAAGCGTTCGGTTTTGAAGGCACGCCGCTGACCATGATTATCCGCGGCAAAAAAGAGGACGAATAGAGGCAGGGTAAATGGATATAATGATGTTTGCATTATGGTTTGCCGTAGGTTTTGTTTGCGGTTCCGTTCCTTCGGGGCTGTGGCTTGTTAAAGCCATTCACGGCATTGATATACGCCAGTACGGCAGTAAAAATATCGGCAGCACCAATGTTTTCCGTACTGTTGGCGGCAAAACGGCGGCGCTGGTGCTTTTGTGCGATGCCGGCAAGGGCATTATTGCAGCTTACCTTGCACAAACCCTCACGGGCGATATGTATGTTGTGCTGTTTGCGGCTATCGGCGCGCTTTTGGGACACAATTATTCGCTGTTCCTCGGTTTTAAGGGCGGGCGCGGCGTAGCTACCGGGCTTGGGCTTTTAATCTTTTTAATGCCTAAAGTAAGCGGCGTATGCTTTTTGGTATGGCTTGCCATTGTTCTTACAACACGCTATGTATCGCTTGGAAGCTGCGTTGGTGCGTTATGCGCTCCGTTTCTGGCGTGGTATTTTGACTATCCGCTGCCGGTGCTGATATTTGCCGGCATAGCTGCGGCGTTTGTAATTATCCGCCATAAAGATAATATTAAACGCCTTTTAAACGGCACCGAAAGCAAAATCCGCCAGGGACATGCGGAAGATTTAAAAAAATAAAATTAACGGCACATTCTGCCTTAAACAGCAGAATGTGTTTTATTTTTAGAATTATAAGAAAATTTCAGCAAAATCAGAAAAACATATGGCTTTTACCACGAAACAGTGTTATAATAAGTCTATAAGTATGCAGTAAAAAATATTTTAGGGAGATGATTTCATGTCAGAAAAATCTACATTCTATCTTGTGAGAGAGGAAATTCTGCCAGAAGCAATTAAAAAAACCATTAAGGTTAAGGAAATTTTAAAGCGCGGCGAAATCAGAACCATTAATGAGGCCGTTGAAAAAATGGGTCTGAGCCGCAGCGCTTATTACAAATATAAAGATTATGTATTTCCGTTTTATGAAGCAAAGAAAAAATTATTACCCTTTCTTTGCTGCTCGAACACAAACCGGGCGTGCTTTCCCGTGTGCTGAACACCGTAGCAGGCGACAGCGGCAGCATTATGAGCATCAATCAGGGCATTCCGCTGCAGGGCGTTGCCAACACCACTATTTCCATTGAAACCAAAAACCTTACGGTTGATTTGGAAGCGCTGCTTGATAAACTGCGCATGATTGACGGCGTAAAACGCCTTGAAGTTTTGGGCCAGGTTTAATAAAGCCTGCTGTTTAAG
>USHB01000074.1 GCA_900554395.1 uncultured Phascolarctobacterium sp. | reverse complement strand
CATAATACACCAAAAACATAAATCAGCACCAGCGCAGATAAAATGCGCCCGTCAAAATATTTCGCTTCGTCAAAACAGGCAAATCCTATCCCTGCCAAAAGCATCAGCGTGTTGCCGGGCAAGCCAACCAAAGTCAACAGCGGCCCTACAATAACTATAAAAGCTGCTGCCAATGCTTCCAAGAAATATTCCATAACCTGCCTCCTTATGTTAATTGCTGACAATATTATAACACAAACAATGCCTATTTATTTGTAACTTTTGTGAATTATTGTTTTTAAGCCGCCAAAATGTTAAAATATTTATACAAAATACTTTAAGGAGTTTATATGGAACAGCTTACTTCAACTTTAACGCCATGGCTGAAACCGATTTTGGTTTTCTGTGGCTTTATGCTGGTGCGCTATCTTTACCGCACGGTTATACTGCGTTTTTTAATGCTCTTAAACAATAAAATGTCTTTTGATTACGGCGGCGATATTTTAGACGCTTTTGCCAAGCCGATACATATTTATCTTTTTATTCTCGGCATTTACGCTGCCCTCAACTGCTCGCCCATCACTTTCATTACCGAACATCCGGCTATTGACAGGCTGCTGCGCAGCAGCTTTATCATCTGCATTTTCTGGGGCGTATTTAATATCAGCGATATTACGCACGGCTTTGCGCTGCGCCTTTTAACACATGCCGATATTCACATTGAAGATTCCCTTGCCAACATTCTTTCCACCATGATGCGCATTTTGCTTGCCGTTATTGCAACGCTGATGGTTGCCAAAGAATGGAACTATGATATGAGCGGCCTGCTTGCAAGTTTAAGCATCGGCTCACTGGCGCTTGCCTTTGCCGCCAAAGATGCCCTGGCAAACGTATTCGGCAGTTTTGTTATTATTTTGGATAAACCCTTTAAAGTAGGCGACTGGATATCCGCCAACGGCGTGGAAGGAACTGTGGAAAAAATTACTTTCCGCAGCACCTGTATACGCACCTTTCCGCAGGAACTTGTATATGTACCCAACTCGCTTTTATCCAACACGCCTATTATTAACTACACCAAACGCGAAAAGCGCCGCATCGAGTTTTTGCTTGGCGTAACTTACGATACAACTCACGACCAGATGCAGAAACTTGTAGGCGATATACGCAGCTACCTGCAAAACAGTGAACTTGTTTACAGCGATACGGTAATGGTTTACTTCCGTGATTACGCTGACAGCAGCCTGAATATTTTTATCGTTTGCTATACCAAAGCCAGCGATACCAACGGCTTTTTGGCTGCCCGCGAACAAATCAATCTTGACATTATGAAAATTCTGGAAGCAAACGGTGCATCCTGCGCTTTCCCAAGCACCAGCGTTTATTTTGAAACCCCGCTTAAAAATGAAACTAAATAATTGCTTACAAATTTTAAAAGGCAACCATAAAGGCTGCCTTTTTATTTTATATTTAATTTTTATTCTGCTCGCCGTCCAACTCCTGCGGCACTTCAAAATCATCTTCAAAACTTTCAGCACGGTACAGCTTTTTATTAATCACACGGCTGCGGCGTTCTGCCGCTTCAATATGCCCGCTTGCCTCCTGCAATTTTTTACGCGTTTTATCAAGCAATGTGGCAAACACAACAAAATCCTGCTTAACGCCGGAAATAATGCGCCATACTTCGCCCGTGCGCTTCTCAATGGCCAAAGTGCGGAAGCCCACCTGCAAACTGTTCAGCAGTGCAGCCAAAGTTGTAGGTCCTGCAACGCAAACACGGTATTTACGCTGCAATTCTTCAAGCAGACCTGTAATATTTACAGCTTCGGCAAAAAGTCCCTCTGTCGGCAAATACATCACAGCAAAATCAGTGCTGTACGGCGGGCAGATATATTTAGCATTAATATCGGCAGCTTCGCTCTTTAAGCGTTTTTCAAGCTGTTTTAAAGCTGCTTCGGCAGCACCTGCATCTGCATTTTCCCTTGCTTCTAAAAGCCGCTGGTAATCCTCCTGCGGAAACTTGGCATCCACCGGCAGCCACACAGTCTGTTCGTTTTTGCCGGGCAGTTTTAATGCAAATTCCACCCTTTCGGCAGAGCCCGGTTTTACGGCAATATTTTCTCCATACTGCTCCGGTGCAAGCATATCCTGCAAAAGCACTTTAAGCTGCATTTCGCCCCAAATGCCGCGGTTTTTAACATTGCTTAAAATACGTTTTAAGTCACCGATGCCACCCGCAAGGCTCTGCATCTCACCTAAGCCGCGGTGTACTTCTTCAAGCCTGCGGCTGACAAGGCTGAAACTCTCGCCAAGCCGGCGTTCAAGAGTAGCATTTAATTTTTCATCAACGATGGCACGTATTTCTTCTAAATTTTTCTCTGTTGATGCTCCTATTTTATCAAAGCGTTTGTCAAGTTGTTCACTCAGCCTGTCTGCCGCCGATTGATTTTCAAGCCTGGCGGCACGCGCCAAAGTAGCCTGCTCGCTGCGCAAATCACGCAAGCCCTCGTACATGCGCCGCTCCGTTGCTTCAAACTGGCGCACTATTTCCAGTAAGTCCGTTTCGTCAACGGCATTTTCCCTGCTGCGGTAAAGCACAACCAAAACTACAAGCTGCAAAATAATTATTAAAATAAGTATTATATCCGTAAAGCCCATATTATCCGCCCTTTATAAAAAATAAATACAAATCTATTTTAACATTTTACGGAACTTTTTACAAAAGTAAAAGAAAAACGGAAGTGCTTAACACTTCCGTTTTTTGTTATTACGTTTTTACCAAACAGCAACCATACCGTCAGCGCGCGGTTCTGTTGCGCCAACAAGCACGCCGTCATCACTGCGCCAAATCATCTGGCCTCTGCCGAAATCAATAAAGTCATCGGTTACAATCAGTTCGTGTCCACGGGCGCGCAAAGCGTTAATAATTTCTTCGCCAACGCCTGCTTCAATCATAACCTTTTTGCCTTCAATCCACTGCCAGCGCGGGCAATCAAGTGCTTCCTGCGGGTTCATGCCAAAATCTATCACATTATGGATTACCTGCAAGTGCCCCTGCGGCTGCATATAGCCGCCCATTACGCCAAAAGGTCCTACTGCCTTGCCGTCTTTTGTCAAAAAGCCGGGGATAATTGTATGGTAAGGTTTCTTTAGCGGCACGAGGTAATCATCATGTTCAGGGTCAAGCACAAAGCCGGATGCCCTGTCATTTAAGGCTATGCCGTAACCAGGCACTACGATGCCGCTGCCAAAGCCCTGAAAATTGCTTTGAATGTACGAAACCATATTGCCATCGCCGTCTGCCGTACACAAATAAACCGTACCGCCGCAGAACGGACTGCCCGGCTGCGGCATAATTGCATGTTCGCCAATAAGCGCGCGGCGCTGAGAAGTGTATTCTTCACTTAACAGTTCTTTTACCTGCGCTTTCATATAGCGCGGGTCGGCAACATATTTGCGGCCATCGGCATAAGCCAGCTTCATGGCTTCTATTTCATGATGCAGGTTTTCAGCAGAATCTTTGGCATTATGCGTAAAGCCCTGCAAAATGTTAAGCGCCATCAGCGCAACAATGCCGTGCCCGTTAGGCGGCAGTTCCCATACACGGTAACCGCGGTAATCTATGCTTATGGGCTCCACCCATTCAGCACGGTATGCCGCTAAATCGCTTTTGCGGATATAACCGCCTGTGGCTTTGGAAAATGCGTCAATAGCATCTGCCACTTCGCCGCGGTAAAAAGTTTCGCCGTAACTTTCGGCAATAAGGCGCAGAGTTTTAGCCTGCTGCGGCATTTTGGCAACAGTGCCTGCCGCCGGGGTCTTGCCTTCGTTTGTAAAAGTTTCAAACCAGCCGCGGAAGGCTTCGTTATTTTTATATGGTTCAAAAATTGCAAGCCCTTCATGCCAAAGCCTGCTGATAACCGGCGATACCGGATAACCATGCTCTGCATATTCTATGGCAGGCTCAAACAGTTCGGCAAAAGGAAGTTTGCCAAAGCATTTATGCAGTTCTGCCCATGCTGATACAGCGCCCGGCACATCCACCGATTCCCAGCCGCGTTCCGGCACTGCCGTTTTGACTTTTAAGGCTTCACAATCCGGAGTAAGCAGTGCAGGTGCATAACCGCTGCCGTTTAAGCCGTACAGTTTGCCGTCAATCCATACCTGCGCGAAGGCATCACTGCCAAGGCCGTTGCTGGTTGGTTCCAAAACGGTAAGCGCAATGGCGGTTGCTATGGCTGCATCTACGGCATTGCCGCCTTTTTTAATCATATCAAGCCCGGCTTGTGCCGCAAGCGGCTGCGAACTGCATACCATCCCCTTTGTGCCGTACATTACGCTCCGGCGCGATGGGTACTTGTATTTTAAAGGGTCAAAACCAAAATTCATTTTATGCGCCCCGATTATTTATGAAGATTGTAGAATACTTCCATGCCTTTATATTTTGCTGCGCTGCCGAGGTCTTCTTCAATACGCAGAAGCTGATTGTATTTAGCCACACGGTCGGTTCTTGCCGGTGCGCCGGTTTTAATCTGCCCTGCGTTAACTGCAACTGCGATATCGGAAAGCGTGGTGTCTTCGGTTTCGCCGCTGCGGTGAGAAATAATGCAGGTATAGCCTGCGCGTTTAGCGGTTTCAATAGCGCGGAAAGTTTCTGTAAGCGTGCCAATCTGGTTTACTTTAATAAGAATGGCGTTGCCGACTTTCTTTTCAATGCCTTTTTTAAGGCGTTCTTCATTGGTTACAAACAGGTCATCGCCAACAAGCTGTACTTTTTTGCCAAGTTTGGCGGTAAGTTTCTGCCAGCCTTCCCAATCGTCTTCAGCAAGGCCGTCTTCAATGGAAATGATGGGGTATTTTTTGCACAATGCTGCAAGATACTCAATCATTTCATCGCTGGTTTTAACAACGCCTTCGCCTTCCATATTGTATTTGCCGTCCTGGTAAAATTCGCTGGAGGCAACGTCAAGCGCCATTACAATATCTTTGCCGGGTTTGTAGCCTGCTTTTTCAACGGCTTCCAAAATAACGGCAATGGCTTCTTCGTTGGATTTCAAGTTCGGAGCAAAGCCGCCTTCATCACCCAAACCGGTGCCAAGTCCTTTTTCTTTAAGCAGCGTTTTAAGGGTATGGTAAATTTCTACGTTCATGCGCAGGCATTCGGTAAAGGATTTTGCACCAACAGGCATAATCATAAATTCCTGAATGTCTACATTGTTATCGGCGTGCTGGCCGCCGTTTAAAATGTTCATCATCGGCACGGGCAGTTCCTGTGCAGCTACGCCGCCCAAATACAGATACAGCGGCAGTCCGCAGGAATTTGCCGCAGCTTTTGCAACTGCCATAGATACGCCGAGAACTGCGTTAGCGCCTAATTTGCCTTTATTCGGAGTACCGTCAAGGCGGATAAGCATTTCGTCAATTTCGGTCTGGCGGGTTGCTTCAAGACCGATAAGAGCTTCGGCAATTACATCATTAACATTGTCAACGGCTTTGCATACGCCCTTGCCGCAGTAACGGTCTTTGTCGCCGTCGCGCAGTTCAACTGCTTCGTGTGCGCCGGTAGATGCGCCGGAAGGTACAGCTGCACGGCCAACGGAACCGTCTTCCAGCCATACTTCAACTTCAACAGTCGGGTTGCCGCGGGAATCTAGTATTTCTCTTGCGTAAACTTCGGTAATCATTGCCATCAGTACTTCACCTCGTATTTTAATTAGTGTTCTATCAGGCTGTGCCCCGTCATTTCTGCCGGCTGGCTGATGCCAAGAAGTTCCAGCATGGTGGGGGCAATATCTGCTAAAATACCTTCGTGCAGACGGTATTTATTTTTGCTTACCAATAAAAAAGGTACCGGATTGGTAGTATGCGCTGTATACGGCTGCTTAGCTTCATCATCATACATTTTTTCAAGATTGCCGTGGTCTGCGGTAATGCACAATGCGCCGCCCATTTCCAGAACTTTAGCAGCAATTTTGCCTGCACAGGCATCAACGGTTTCCATGGCTTTAACAGCAGCTTCCATTATGCCGGTATGCCCAACCATATCCGGATTGGCAAAGTTTAAAATAATAACGTCATATTTATTTTCATCAAGCAGCGTTAAAAGTTTATCTGTAACTTCATAGGCGCTCATTTCCGGCTGCAAATCATAAGTTGCAACCTGCGGCGAAGGAATAAGCACCCTGTCCTCAAACTGATTAGGTTCTTCTACGCCGCCGTTAAAAAAGAAGGTTACATGCGCATATTTTTCGGTTTCGGCAATGCGCAGCTGATGCAGATTATGCTGCGCCAGTACCTCGCCCAGAGTATTATTTAAACTTTCCGGCGGAAAAGCAACTGCTGCATTGATGGTTGCATCATACTGCGTCATGCATACAAACGCAACATTTAATTTACTGCGTTCAAAGCCGTTAAACTCTGCATCGCAAAAAGCTCGCGTAAGCTGCCTTGCCCTATCGGGGCGGAAGTTATAAAAAACAATGCCGTCGCCGTCTTTTATACGGCTGTCAGCCTGGCTTTCAACAATAAACGGTTCTACAAATTCATCCGTTTTGCCTGCGGCATAACTTGTTTCAATGCCCTGCGCTGCCGTGGCGAACAAATTGCCAGCATGCTGCGTCATAGCATCATAAGCTTTTTTGGTGCGCTCCCAGCGTTTATCACGGTCCATAGCATAATAACGGCCGCTCACTGTTGCTATCTGTCCGCAGTCTGTTTCCGCCATAACTTTTTCAAGGCGTTCAATATAGGTAAGCGCCGTGCTTGGCCCAACATCACGCCCATCTAAAAAAGCATGCACATAAACTTTAGCTATGCCCTGCAATTTTGCCATTTTTAAAAGCGCCCACAAATGTTTTTCGTGGCTGTGTACGCCGCCGTCGCTTAATAAGCCCATTAAATGCAGCGCACCGCCATTTTTCTTTACCTGTTCCATGCAGGCAAGCAGTGCTTTGTTTTGCAAAAGCGTGCCTTCTTCGCAGGCTTTGGTAATGCGCGTAAGTTCCTGGTAAACTATGCGTCCGGCGCCAATGTTTAAATGCCCAAC
>USHB01000073.1 GCA_900554395.1 uncultured Phascolarctobacterium sp. | reverse complement strand
ATCTGTCGGCATTACCGAAATGGCTTTGGTTGGCAAAATCAACACCGACCTTGTAGGACGTTTGAACCGTCTCGGCGGCAAGGCAGTTGGCCTGAACGGTAAAGATGACAATTTAATTCAGGCAAGAAAACACCTTGCCGATGTTTATGAAAACGGCGAAGTAAACCTGGTTGATATTGGTTTTGTAGGCACTGTTGAACACATTAATACCGAACTTTTAAATGTGCTGCTGGATAATGATTTTATTCCTGTTATTGCACCGACCGGCGTTGGCGCAACTGGCGAAACTTATAACATCAATGCCGACAGCGTTGCAGGTGAAGTTGCAGGCGCTTTAAAAGCAGAAAAATTAATTGTTCTTACCGACGTAAAAGGCATTTATGCCGATTACCGCGATGAAAGCACCTTCCTTTCTACCATGACATTTGAAAAAGCACAGGAACTTATTATCAAAGGCAATATCGACGGCGGCATGATTCCTAAAGTTAAAGCCTGCATTACCGCACTCAGCGGCGGCGCTAAAAAAGCACAGATTATTGACGGCCGTGCCGAACACAGCATTTTGATGGAAGTATTCAGCGATGAAGGCGTTGGCACGGAAGTAGTTAAAACTTTATAATACTTTGTTTTTGAGGGGGAAAAACGATGGACCATAAAACAATTATAGACCAGACAGAACAATATTATCTGCCTGTATTCGGGCGTTATCCGCTGGCTGTTACGCACGGCAAAGGCTGCATGGTTTACGATGCTGACGGCGAAGGCTATCTTGATTTTCTGGCAGGTATTGCCGTAAACTCACTTGGTTATGCTCATCCTGCACTGGTAAAGGCTATCAGCGAACAGGCCGGCAAAATTATGCACTGCTCTAATTGCTTATATACCGATGTGCAGGCCCGCGCTGTAAAATTAATCAGCGAAGTAACCGGGTTTGACCGTGTATTTTTGGCTAACAGCGGCGCCGAAGCTAATGAAGGCGCCCTTAAACTGGCACGCAAATACGGACACAGTAAAGCCGAGGGCAAATACCGCATTATTACCGCCGTACATTCTTTCCATGGACGCACGATGATGACAGTTACAGCAACCGGTCAGCCTAAATACCAGCAGGGCTATGAACCGTTGCCGGCGGGTTTTGATTATGTTCCTTATGGCGACCTTGAAGCCTTAAAAACAGTAATGGATGAAGATGTATGCTGCGTGCTTTTAGAGCCTATTCAGGCCGAAGGCGGCGTTCATGTTCCGTCAGATGAATATTTGCAGGGCGTGCGTGCTTTGTGCGATAAATATGATGCTCTGCTTGTTTATGACGAAGTTCAGACAGGCGTTGGCAGAACCGGCAAATGGTTTGCTTATATGCATACCGGCATAAAACCGGATATTCTGACTTTTGCCAAAGGTATTGGCGGAGGCTTCCCGGTAGGCGGATTCTGCGTAGATGAAAGACTGGCACATGTATTTAAGCCGGGCGACCATGGCGGAACCTTTGGCGGCAATCCTTTGGCATGCGCTGCCATTGAAGCTGCCGTTACCGCTATTAAAGAAGAAGGCCTTATAGAAGCTGCGGCTGAAAAGGGCAAATATTTTATGGCCAAGATGCAGGAACTGCAAGCAAAATATCCTGATAAAGTTACCGAAGTGAGAGGCCGCGGCCTGATTATAGGTTTAGAGTTATGTAAACCCGGTGCGCCCGTTGTTGAACACTGCCTGAAAGACCATGTTATTGTAAACTGCACGGCAGGCAATGTTATACGCCTTGTGCCGCCGCTTATCGTAACAAAAGAAGAAATAGACACAGTTTTTGCAGCTCTTGATAAGGCATTGGCAGAATTTTAATCAGTTGGCGAGGGTATAAAATGGGTTTAAGAAACAAAGATTTAATTTCCATTCATGATTTAACAGTCGGTGAAGTTGCCACTATTTTAGATGTGGCTAAAAAATTGAAACGCAAACAAAAAAGAGGCGAACCGCACAGATATTTGGAAGGCAAAACACTGGCGATGATTTTCTCCAAGGCTTCAACCAGGACGCGCGTATCTTTTGAAACCGGTTTTTATCAGCTTGGCGGCCATCCTATTTATCTGAATGATTCAGCATCGCAGATTGGTCGCGGCGAGCCTGTACGCGATACGGCACGTGTATTATCACGTTTTGTTGACGGCATTATGATAAGGACGTTTTCTCATGAAAGCGTTATTGAACTGGCAAAATATGCAACGGTTCCCGTTATTAACGGTTTGACTGATTTGTTGCACCCCTGCCAGGCATTAACCGATATGTTTACTATTATGGAGCATAAAGAAGTGCTTAAAGGGCGTAAACTTGTGTATGTCGGCGACGGCAACAACATGGCACATTCTTTAATGTATGCCTGTGCCAAAGTTGGCATGAATATGGTTTGCGCATCGCCGGAAGGCTACCAGCCAGACCCGGAAATTGTAAAAACCGCTCAGGAAGATGCTGCTCTTACCGGCTGCACCATTGAAGTGGATGACGATTTATTCCGTGCGGCAAAAGGGGCCGACGTGCTCTATACCGATGTTTGGGCAAGCATGGGACAGGAAGCTGAACAAAGCATCCGCCAGGAAGCGCTTGGCGATTACCAGATTAACAAAGAATTGTTAAGCGTAGCGCGCCCGGATGCTATGGTACTGCATTGCCTGCCTGCGCACCGCGGCGAGGAAATTACCGAAGAAGTGCTTGAAGGTCCGCAATCTAAAGTATTTGACCAGGCAGAAAACCGTCTGCATGTTCAAAAAGCAATTATGGCGCTTTTGATGACCGACGATATTATTTAACAGACTATTGCATATTTATAACAAAGCGTGTATAATAATACACATATTGATTTGTAACTTAAATCCTGTTGGGAGGCTGTACCTTAATGAAAATTGACAAAAGCAAAATTAAAAAAGTAGTGCTCGCTTATTCCGGCGGCCTTGATACTTCCGTTATCATTCCCTGGCTTAAAGAAAACTATAACAATTGTGAAGTTATTGCCTGCACCGCAGACCTTGGGCAGGGCGATGAACTGAACATTGTGCATGACAAGGCTTTAAAATCCGGCGCAAGCAAATGCTATATTCTGGATTTGAAAGAAGAATTTGTTTCTGATTATGTTTGGCCGGTTGTAAAAGCAGGCGCTATTTATGAACAGAAATATTTGCTGGGCACTTCTTTTGCACGTCCGCTGATTGCCAAAAAATTAGTTGAAATTGCACTTAAAGAAGGTGCTGATGCTGTTGCACACGGCGCTACCGGCAAAGGCAACGACCAGATCAGATTCGAGCTCGGCGTTAAAGCACTTGCTCCGCAGCTTGCCGTTATTGTTCCCTGGCGTGAATGGAACATCCGTTCCCGTGAAGATGCCATTGATTTTGCAGCAGCACATAACATTCCCGTGCCTGTAACCAAAGACCACGATTATTCCATGGACCGCAATATGTGGCATTTAAGCCATGAAGGTTCTGACCTTGAAGACCCCTGGAATGCACCGAAAGATGAACTTTTCATCGTTACCAGCACTCCGGAAAAAGCTCCGGATAAAGACGAATATGTAGAACTTGAATTTGAAGCAGGCGTACCCGTTGCTGTTAACGGCGAAAAACTTTCTCCGGCAGCTTTGCTTGAAAAACTTAATGAAATCGGCATCCGCAACGGCGTAGGCATTTGCGACATGGTTGAAAACCGTGTTGTCGGCATGAAATCCCGCGGCGTTTATGAAAACCCGGGCGGTGCAATTATCGTTTATGCGCATCAGGAACTTGAAAGACTGTGCCTTGACCGTGCAACCATGCATTATAAAGAAATGGTTGCCATTAAATATGCTGAACTTGTTTATGACGGTATGTGGTTCAGCCCGCTGCGCGAAGCACTGGCTGCGTTTGTTGACGAAACCCAGAAAACCGTTACCGGTACTGTACGCCTGAAACTTTACAAAGGCAATATTATGAGCGCCGGCGCAAAATCTCCGTATTCCCTGTACAGCAAGGAATATGTAACCTTCGGCGCTGACGAAGTTTACAATCAGGCTGATGCTACCGGCTTTATTACCTTGTTTGGCCTGCCGCTTACAGTACGTGCCCTTATGAAACAGGGTAAACTTAAATAATGGCTAAGTTATGGGGCGGAAGATTCAGTAAAAATACCAACGAACTTGTGGACGCGTTCAACGCGTCCATTGAGTTTGATAAGCGTTTGTACCATGAGGATATACGCGGCAGTATCGCCCATGCTACAATGCTGGCAAAATGCGGAATCATTCCCGAAGAAGATGCACAAAAAATTGTTGCCGGGCTGAAAGATATTTTAAAAGATATTGAAGCAGGCAATTTCAGCTTTGATATTGCGTTGGAAGATATTCATATGAATATCGAAGCACGCTTGACGGAACGTATCGGCTCTGCCGGTGCAAGGCTGCATACGGCACGCAGCCGCAATGACCAGGTTGCGCTTGATATGCACATGTATATGAAACGCGAAGTTGTTGAAATTGCCGAACTGTTGGTACAGTTTGAAGAAGCGCTGCTTGCAGTTGCCAAAAAGCATGATAAAACTTTAATGCCCGGTTATACTCATTTGCAGCGTGCGCAGCCTATTACTTTTGCTCATCATATGCTGGCATATTTTAATATGCTCCAGCGCGATTTCCGCCGCCTGCTTGGCGTGTGGGAAGGTGCGGATATTATGCCGCTCGGCGCAGGCGCCATTGCCGGCACAACTTTTCCGATTGACCGCTTCTTTGTGGCAGAACAGCTTAATTTTGGCAGCGTATATGCCAATAGTATGGATGCTGTAAGCGACAGGGATTATATTATTGAGTTCCTCAGCTTTGCATCGACGCTGATGATGCATATGAGCCGTTTGAGCGAGGAGTTCTGCCTGTGGAGCAGCACGGAATTTGGCTTTATTGAACTTGATGATGCATTTGCAACAGGTTCTTCCATGATGCCGCAGAAGAAAAACCCGGATATTTCCGAACTTGTACGCGGCAAAACCGGACGTGTTTACGGCCATTTAATGGCAATGCTCACTACTGCCAAAGGCCTGCCTTTAACCTATAATAAAGATTTGCAGGAAGATAAGGAAGGTTTCTTTGACGCTATTGATACCTTGAAATTCAGCCTTGCAGTTTACAGCGATATGATTAAAACCATGACTGTAAACGTAGATAAAATGCGCGAAGCAGTAAGCAAGGATTTTTCTAACGCTACTGATTTGGCTGATTACCTGGTACGCAAAGGCTTGCCGTTCCGTATGGCTCATGAAGTTGTAGGCAAATGTGTTGCTTATGCTATTTGCGAAGGCAAATTCCTGCCGGAAATTTCACTGGAAGAATATAAAAAATTCAGCGATTTGTTTGAAGCAGATTTGCTGGATGCTTTAAAACCGGAAAACTGTGTGGCTGCACGTACTTCTTACGGCGGACCGGCATTTACCGAGAATGACAAACAGTTTGTGCGCGGTGATGAAATTATTGCAGCACAAAAAGCTAAAGTGGAAGAATTAAAGCAAAAATTATAATCAATTAAATAAAAAAGACGGTTCGTATTAGAACCGTCTTTTTTTATGTCTGTTTTTATTTTAAAAGTTCTTTTAATTCCCGTACTTTTTGAGCAAATTTTTGCAGTGTTACGGCAACCGGCTGCGGTGTAGTTAAATCTACACCGGCGTTTTTCAAAATATTAAGCGAATAATCGCTTCCGCCTGCTTTTAAGAAGCCAAGGTATTTATCGACAGCACCCGGTTTTCCACTGAGTATGCTTTCGGCAAATGCCGTAGCTGCGCTGTAACCGGTAGCATATTTATAAACATAAAACGGTGTATAAAAATGCGGAATGCGTGACCATTCGCTGGCAAGTTCCTTATCGGCAGTAAGCGCAGGGCCGTAATAGGTTTTATTGCTTTCAAGCCAGTAGTTTTCCAGTGTTTCTGCCTGCAAGCTGCGCCCGGCATCAATTTCTCCATGGGTAAACAGTTCAAATTCAGCAAACTGTACCTGACGGTAAACGGTAGTGCGCACTGCTTCCAAAAACTGGTTGATGAGGTAAACTTTTTGTTCATCGGTAGCGTTGGCAAGTGTATGTTCCAGCAATAAAATTTCGTTGGTTGTGCTGGCAACTTCAGCGCAGAAAATAGAATAATCGCTGTTGATGTAACTTTGTGCATTATTGGCAAGGTAGCTGTGCATGGCGTGCCCCATTTCGTGAGCGATAGTGGAAATGCTGTTGTAGCGCGGCTGATAGTTAAGCAGTACATAAGGATGTACGCCGTAAATGCCCCAGGAATATGCACCGCTGCGTTTGCCTTTGTTTTCGTAAATATCAATCCAGCGGCTGGCAAAAGCATGTTTTAACGTGTCAATGTAATCGCTGCCAAGCGGAGCGAGTGCTTCCGTTACACGGCGGCAGGCTTCTTCAAAAGTGCAGGCAAAACTTTCTCCTGCGGAAGAAAGCGGCATATAAATATCATAGGGGTGAAGTTCTTCAAGGTGCAGGGCTTCTTTTTTTAACGCCATATATTCGTGCAGCGGTTCTAAATTATCATGCACGGTTTTTATCAGTCCGTGGTAAAGCTCTGTCGGTATATTATCTTCGGCGAGGCTTGCTTCGAGGGTATTTTGGTATTTATGCGCCGTTGCGTAAAAGCGGCTTACGCGGCATTGACCGGTAAGTGTGTTGGCAAGCGTGTTGCGGTAGTTGTGGTAAGTACCCATTAAAGTGCGGAAAGAGTTTTGCCGCAAAGTGCGGTCAGGGCTGGTCATGTTAAGCAGGTAGTTGCCTTCACTAACAGTTGCTGTGTTGCTATTACCGTCGGTAATAGGAGGAAACTGCATATCTGCGCTGACAAGGCTGCGGAAAATGGCTGCGGGCGCCGATGCAGCAAGGCTGGCCTGCGAAAGCAATGCTTCCTGTTCCTGCGGCAGTACATGCGTAGCAATACGCAGCAAATTGCTCAGGTAAAATTTAAAATCGGCAAAATCTTTGCACTCGAGCAGTTCTTCTACATAATTGCGCGGCAAAGATAAAATTTCCGGTTCGATAAATGAAACCGTATTGTTAAATTCTGCAAGCATACTTTCTGCCTGTCCGGCAAGAGCCTGAAACTGGGGGTCGCCGTTATCT
>USHB01000072.1 GCA_900554395.1 uncultured Phascolarctobacterium sp. | reverse complement strand
GCCATAAATGCAAGAGGACACGGTGTGAGTGGTTCTTATACCGTAATTTTAAATAGAACCAAATTGATTCTATTAGATGAATGAGGTGATTTTATTATGCAGCGCAATAAAGATGGTAGCATTAAAGGGATTTTAACAATGGAAGATTTTATTGACGCAAAGCATGATAAACAATTTGAACCACAAAGCATGCAAGCTGAAATAGATTTAATTCCAACTAATTTGCCGGAAAGTATAAAACAAATAAGAATACAAGAAATAAAAGAAAAATGGAATAAATAAAATCGGCACTAAGCCGCTTACGAAAGTGAGCGGCTTTTTCTATGCCCATTTTTAGGGGGTGAAGCCTTGTATACGCAAGCAGAAGTAAACACCAAAATTACGGCGCTAAAAACATACTCTGTAGCGCAGGACCCTGCGACAGCAGATTTATTTACGCCGCTTGAAACATCAGTGCAGGAATATTTTGCCGCTAATGCAAATATCTCCGGCCCGCTGCGTGATGTTGTTAAGTATATGTACAACGATATTGCCCGGCGCACTACGGTTTATGAAACTGACTGGTCCGATAATTTGCCGACTAATTATCCTGCTGGGTACAATGATGTGCGCACCTGCTTGTATGACTTTGCGGAGCTGATGACGGTTGACAACGCTACATTTTTTGCAGCGTTTGTTTACGAAACGCCGACAGCTACGGCAGGGAGCACGGCAGAACCGGTGCCGGTAAGTAATGATTATTTGACGGAATGGGCGGCAGATATTACTACGGCAACAACAGGCGATACCGGTAAAATATTGGCGCTTGCCGAATGGTGCAAAAACAGCGAAGGCAACTGCGATCTTATCGACCTTTTGGAAGACCGCGGCAAAGTGTTGTCGCAAAAAAGCCGCGAAGAAATTGCAGCAGACATTTACATCGACCGCGGTGTGCTGGAGATTATCCAGGTACGCGGGCTTGATGTTTATATACCCACTTATTTAACAACGGAAGGAGGTGGGGCGGATGTATAAATGGTTTAAAGCATATTTGGCTGCATTTGGCAAAGATTTTCCCTTTGCGGAAGTTGCCGACCTGACTGAATATGAAATCTGCCGTATTATCCAGTACTGTGTAGAACATAATACCGAATATACGCAGGAAATTGCCGTTGCTGTAGTTGGGCAGGGCAAGGTGGGAGAAAGTAAAACAGGTACAGAAACGGAGGGTTAAAATGGCTTACAAAAAACATACATGGACTGACGGCGAATTAATCACCAAAGAAAAATTAAATAACATGGAAGCCGGTATTGAAGCTGCTGGTGACGGTGGAATTACAGCAACAGCTACCGTAGACAATACAACCGGCACGCCTGCGGTTACAGTTACGGCAGACGGGAATGCGTTAAATTTTGCATTTACCGGCCTTAAAGGCGAGAAAGGGGCTACCGGGGCACAAGGCCCGCAAGGTCCGGCAGGCGCTGATGGTGCGCAAGGCGCCAAAGGCGATAAAGGTGACACCGGTGCGACAGGTGCTGCTGGAGCAGCAGGCAAAGATGCTCCAACCATTAAATCTTGCGTAATTAATGTAGCAGGTACTGTTGTCTCCGGAACATTAACTTTATCGGATGATAGCACGGTTACTATTACTGGCACTTACAGCGCATCTTAACGGAGGTAAAAATGGATTTACTGGAATTTTTAAAACAGTGCCTTGCTGATGGTAAAGATTTGGCGAAAGCACAAACCGAAATCAAAGAATTTGTTGAAAAGAATTATGTTGGCAAAGGTAAATTTGATGAACTTACTACAGCAAAGTCTGAACTTGATAAACAGATTAAAGAACGCGACAAGCAGTTGGACGAACTGAAAAAGAACGCCGGCAATAAAGAAGCACTGGAACAGCAGATTGCCGATTTGAAAGCGGCCAACAAAAAGGCGGCAGCAGAATATGAACAGAAAATTAAAGATACTAAAATGGATGCTGCGATTAAAATTGCCGTAGGCAGTACAGCGCAAGACGTTGATATTGTTGCGGGCCTGATTGACCGCAGCAAACTTATTTTGGGCGATGACGGCAAAGTAACAGGGCTTGACGAACAGGTGAAAGCGTTGCAAGCAAACAAGGCGTTTTTGTTTAAACCGGTATCCGGCGGCAATCCTTATAAACCGAATGGCGGCAGCGACCCGATTAAAAATCCTTTTGCCAAGGAAACTTTTAACTTAACCGAGCAGGGCAAACTGCTGCGTGAAAATCCGGAGCAGGCACGTGCGCTTGCCGCTGCTGCCGGAGTAACTATTTAAAAGGGGGAATAACTAATGGCAGGAACTACTTTACAAGATGTAATCGTACCAGAGCTTTTTACTAAATATGTCGTACAGAAAACTATGGAACTGTCTGCACTGTTTAACAGCGGCATCGTTGTAAATAATGCAGAATTTGACCGTTTGGCTTCTGAGGCTGCGCCTATTCATAACATGCCTTTTTTTGAAGATTTACAGGGTTCTTCGGAAGCCATCATTGAAGGGACTGACCTTACTGCAAACGGCATTAAATCTAACAAGGATGTATCTGTTACTATTCGCCGCGGTATGATGTGGAGCGCAACCGACCTTTCCGCTGCGCTTGCAGGTGCTGATCCGATGGCTGCTGTCGGCGACCTTGTAGCAGCTTTTTGGGCACGCGACATGCAGAAAGAACTTATCAGCATTTTAAATGGCGTGTTTTCGGCTTCTACCATGAGCAAACATGTGCTGGACGTTTCTTTGGGTAAAGACGCAGCGGCTAACATCAGTGCTTCCGTTTTTATTGACGGTTTGCAAATGCTTGGTGATGCACAGAGCCAGCTTACGGCTGTTGCAATGCACAGTGCAGTTAAATCTTATCTGAAAAAGCAGAACCTTATCACTACTCAGCGCGACAGCAATTCCGTTGAGTTTGAAACTTATCAGGACCGCCGCGTAATTATTGATGATGGCTGTCCGTGTGCTGACGGTGTGTATACTACTTACCTGTTCGGTAACGGTGCTATTGCTTTCGGCAACGGTAACCCGGTGGGGTTTACAACGCATGACAACCAGTTATACTACATACTATTTGCCAATTTCTTATTCAGAAAGTCATATTGCTATTTTGGGTCAAGAGCAGGAACGCAACAAAGGATTAGGTTTGTCTCCCGAAGGTTTGAACGGTTATATTGCTGCAATCTCATATTCTGGAGATACTCAAAATATACGTTATCTTTCTATCGGCTATTAGCAGTGGAGAATGCTGGAAATTCAAGCTACAGGACAGAATGTTGACTTTCCTATCGCATTTACTGAATGGTGCGTTGCTTGCGGCAGTAGGGTCACTGGAACTGGTGGCAATACTACAACTTTGGGTGCAAATGCTGCTTTTAGTGAACTTGCTACTCTTACGTACGCCATAGTATTCAGTGTTGAAACGCAAGATTATTATCTCTTAGCTGCCGGAGTTTAGCAGTGGAGTTTGTTGTTTCCTAAAAGCAATAATTTTAAATGGTATTATCCTTTACCATTAAACAGTTTATTTATTTGGATTATTACTGATGGTGGAGATGGAAAATCAGCTTTTGGTTCTACTGAACATACAAATACCTTTTTATCCCCTATCCCGACAGGTAGTAATAGCTGTTGTTGTGCCATAGTAATAGGTATTTAGCAGTGGTATTCTTGGAGTTCAACTGTAACCAATACTCATGCTCCACAAATTAGCAGTTATCAAGGTTATGGCATTGCGGTTGGAATTTAGCAGTGGGGTTTAACTTTACCGTCTAATGGTTACATTACTTACTCACTTGCATTAAACTCATCTTGTTTTTCTGCATTAGTTGTGTATTATAGCAACAAACAAGTTCTTTAAAAGTTGATAGTTATAATTTAAAACAAATGAGAGTACAAGATAGTCAAGCTGCAAATGAACCGTCTTATGAAATCCCTGATAAAGCTTTTTGGCTTGTCATAGGAATATAGTGCAGTGGGGTACTATTATTGCCACAGATGATTATAGGTATGACTTCCCTGTAATTTTTGCTTTACCATTCAATACAAAACCTATATTAACTATGACATGTGATTATAACGGCAGCGACGCTGAAAATTTTGGTAGTGCGCCAACAAAAGGAAGTGTTACTGCAACCGGATTTAAAACATCAGCAGGCAACACATCTATTTTCACATGTATTTGGTATATAGCCATAGGCTGATAAATAGCAGTGGGGTTATTTCTACGAAAGTCAGTCCGATACAGATTACCGTCATTTTCCCGTTGCATTTACAACATTCCTATTGCCAGTATTGGGAAAAGCTTATTATTTAACAACAGAGCCAGATGGTTATGTGCCTTACATTGAATACCTTGGGTCAAATAACTTTTTATGCGGTTTCGGCAACAATCGTATTGGTAATGCCTATGTGCCAATTATGGTAATCGGCAAATAGCAGTGGGGTTGTGGACAGCATAGTGATAATATTACTTTTTCTATGTTATATAGCGAAATACCAGTTACTGTAATGGGGGCAAATGCGTATGCTGTATATTGCGGAATAAAAGATAATACGTTAACAGTAAAAGGATTTACCGGACAGTGTTGCACATATGATAATTGGTCCCCAAGATCCTTTTACTGGCTTGCTATTGGCCAATAGCAGCATAAAGTATGTCGGCATAATTTATATTGGTTATACCTTGTCCTGTATCAGCCATAAAAATTGCTTCTGTTAGGTTTTTACTGATACAGTATGCACTTATCGTATCAGTTACGCTTTCCCAACCAAAAATTATAGGTAAAACGGCAAAATTATTTTTGGAAAAAGATGTCGGAAACACAGCTGTAGTGCGGGTTTCTTGCTTTATATTTTCAACAATTCCCCAAGCAGGATAACCTGGCTGACTTGTATTGTCGCTTATGGTTGTTTTTAGAGCAACAAAAATAAGATTAAATGCAATAGGATAAGTCCAACGATTAGAATTGCGTGGGAAAGTACCCCACTGCTATTTGCCTATCAGAATATATCCTGTTGCAACATTACCTTGTTCCGTACTGATAGTAATGGTTGTCAATGAAGCGGAAAAACTAACAGTATCTTTATACCATGCTCCCTTATTAGCACAACAACCAGTCATATAAGATGTAGTAAAATTTGTCGGTAACGGATATTGTATATTATTTTCGCCACGTGCTGGATAAGCGGAACCCCACTGCTATATACCGATAGCTATGCAATATGTAGCATAGCTATTACCCCAAACAGGAGCGTAAGTATTGTTAATTTCCGAGAACCATGTATAATATGCCACATAGCCAGTTTGACCAGTATTGTTTGATATGCAAGTTTTAACAGCAGCAAATACTTGATTAAAAGTTATAGGATAGGTAAACCTATCTCCGCCTTTCTCAAAGTAACCCCACTGCATTATTGACCCATCACAAATATAAATAAAGGCCATTCTGCTGGGAAAGAGGCTGATACTGTATTTTGGCTATACTGAAAACGTGCTTTATCGTTATCATGCGAATAAACTTTCCAAGAACCGGTGGCAGTTGATGTTTCTGCAATAGCTTGAATGGTAAAGACATCAGTTAACGGAATATTGTAAGAAATATATCCTTCAATGGGGCGGGTAAATCTCCACTGCAATTAGTATCCTACAGCAATATATCTTATTGCACCTGCTTTTGTGCCACCTTTGGTATTGGTTTGACGTGCAACGAATGAAGATACAGTTACACTTTCGATGGAATTATTACCGAAATAATTTTCGCTACTTGCGTAATCCTTAATTGGTGTGCCGACAACAGCCGGAATTGATGTAAATGATACAGGAAAGTCTATCGTTGGCAAATAGTCTTCTACTGTTAAACCCCACTGCAATTAGATGCCTAATGCGATCCAGCCACGATGAGAATTTAAAGTCCCGGCATTACATTGAAAATAATTCAAGTATGCAAATTGCACCATATTGTCGGCGGTAACTATATTCAGAGGATGCTGCCATAACAACAAATTCTGAAAAAGCAAGCAGAAGTTCATTTTTCCCGGCAACATACGGAGAACCCCACTGCAAAGAAAAGAAAGGATGATTTAAAATGTCAAAAGAAATTAATGCAATTGTAATTAACAACGTGCCCGAAGCATTACAAGGTCTTAACCTTGGCTTTAACAGTAATAAATATTATGTGCTGCTTGATGAAAATGGTCGGCGTACATCGCCGACATACCTTGTCACCGATACCAATATCCCAGACGACGTGAAGCAGAACGGGGTAGTGGTAGACAAGCTGACACAGTATGCGCTGCTTAACGGCTATCAGCTGGACGTTGCAACAGGCACATTAAGTTTGATACCGCCGCATGTTGATACGCTGGAAGAAACCAAAGCAAAGAAAAAAGCTGAAATCACAGCAGCTTATGTCGAAGCCGTAAATAAGCCTGTATGGGTCAAGCAAGATGACGGGCATACTTATGGGTATGATACCGATAAAGACAGCCAGATTGACTTTAATTCATCCTATCAGCGCGCATTAATTGACGGTCAGACCCGATATAATGTTTATACAAATCCGGATGATATGACAGTAAAGGTTTTTACAGTTCATACGCCGGAAATGTTTAAAAAAGCCTTATCGGCAGCGGGCGATTATCAGGAAGATGTATATGCCAAATACTATGCGTTGAAGGCTGCCATAGAAAGTGCAGAAACGAAAGAAGAAGTCTCGGCAGTTGTATGGCAAAACACTGAAAATATGGATGAATAGGGGCTTTTAAATGTTTTTTAGCTGCCAGGCACAAACAGTACCCCACAAGTACCACGCTGAATGCAGTAATGGAGCGGCTTGCGGGGATTTATTATGCCAAAATTAGCACCGTGTTAGTACCAAAAGTGTATTAAATCAGGTCTATTGCACGTTTAAGTTCATGCAAGGATTTATGCGTATAAACTCTTTTGGTAACGCCGTCAGATGCGTGCCCAAGGATGCGTTTTACTGCTGTTTCGTTGGCGTTGGCATTATCAAGCATTGTTGCGCAAGTATGTCTGCATTCGTGCGGCGTATGCTTACAGCGGCTTGCCTGCATTACCTTATCAAAACGGTTGCGGAAACGGGAGTAATTAAGTCGGTTGCCTTTATCGTCAGTAATTAAATACTTGCCCGGACGGGCAA
>USHB01000071.1 GCA_900554395.1 uncultured Phascolarctobacterium sp. | reverse complement strand
CGCTTTGGACATGAACATGCTGAAAGTAAACGAATGCGTTGACAAAGTAATGCGTGTTCAGGAACCGTTTAAACGCGCCAACCGCAGCTTCCATCCGGAAGACAGTGTTATTGATGTCAGCGGCGTTAAAGTTGGCGGGCGCAGGCTTACGGTTATTGCAGGCCCATGCTCGGTAGAAAATGAAAAACAGATTGTCGGCGTGGCAAAATCTGTAAAACTGGCCGGCGCGGCCATGCTGCGCGGCGGTGCTTTTAAACCCCGCACTTCTCCGTATTCTTTCCAAGGCTTGAAAGAAGAAGGCCTTGACCTTTTGAAAATTGCCCGTAAAGAAACCGGGCTGCCGATTGTAACGGAAATTATGTCTGCAAGAATGTTGGAACGCTTTGTGGAAGATGTTGATTTGATTCAGGTTGGCGCACGCAATATGCAGAACTTTGAACTGCTGAAAGAACTTGGCAGAACCAATGTGCCGGTGCTGTTAAAACGCGGCCTTTCTGCAACAATTGAAGAATGGCTGATGGCTGCTGAATACATTATGGCAGGCGGCAATGAAAATGTAATTTTATGTGAACGCGGTATCCGCACTTTTGAAACTTATACCCGCAACACGCTTGATTTAAGCGCCATTCCGGCAGTTAAAAAATTAAGCCATTTGCCGGTTATTGTAGACCCGAGCCATGCGGCAGGTTTGTGGTGGATGGTTGAGCCGATGGCCAAGGCTGCCATAGCTGCCGGTGCAGACGGGCTTATTATTGAAGTGCACAACGATCCGGAACACGCTTTGTGCGACGGAGCGCAATCGCTTAAACCGGAACGCTTTGCACGTTTGATGGGCGAATTGAGCGGCATTGCCAAAATTGTCGGCAGAGAACTTTAAGATATAGTATAATTTGCAGTATGGAAGTATAGAAGGAGTGACATTTGTGGAAGCAGGCTTTGGCAGCAAATTAAGGGAGCAGTGTTTTGCCATTATCGGTTTGGGGTTGATGGGCGGCTCGTACGCCAAAGCCTTACGGCGGCTTGGAGTAAAAAATATTATTGGCGTTGATACTGATGTACAGGTGTTGAAGACAGCAAAAGCAGACGGCGTTATTGATAGTTTTTACCATAAAGCCGGTTCGTATCTGGCGCAGGCAGATATAATTATTTGCTGCGTTTACCCGAATGCCGTTACGGAATTTTTACAGCAGGCTGCACCGTTTATTAAACGCGGCGCACTGATTACGGATATTGCCGGAAGAAAAGGCAGCCTGCCTTATGATGCCCAGCGGTTGGTGCCGGAAGGTGCGGAATTTATCTCCGGACATCCGATGGCGGGACGGCAGGGCAGCGGTTATGCAATGTCGCAGGCAGAAATTTTTGACGGCGCCAATTACCTTGTAGTACCGACTGAAAATAACAGCAAAAACGCAGCAGAATGGCTGAAAAATTTTGCTTTGACCCTTGGCTGCGGGCATGTGGAAGAAATTGAACCGGAACAGCACGATAAAATAATTGCCTACACCAGCAACCTGCCGCATGCTGTTGCAGCTGCGCTTATCAACAGCGACCGTTACAGCGGCAAAAGCTGCTGGTTCATAGGCGGAGGCTTTCGGGATGTTACGCGCATAGCAGATATTAACGCTGTTTTATGGAGCAGTCTGTTTTTGGAAAACAGCGGCAATGTACTGCAAGAACTGGCAAATTTTAAAGAGCAGATTGAAATTATGCAAAAGCTGATTGCAGATAATGATAAAGCTGGATTGGAACGCTTTTTGCATGCAGCCTGCTGCCACAGGAAGGAAATTGTTTTATGAGTATCATTGATGTAAATTTGGGTGCAAAATCTTATCAGATAGAAATTGCAGCCGGGCTTTTGGATAAAGCCGGAGAAAAAATCCGCGCAGTAAACCAAAAAGCGCAGCGTGCGGCAATTATCAGCGACAGCAATGTTGATGCATTGTATGGTGAACGCATGCAGCAGGCACTTGCAAACAGCGGCTTTGCAGCAACACGCATTGTATTTCCGGCAGGAGAACAAAGCAAATGCCTGGCAGAACTTGCCAAAATTTATGACAGGCTTGCAGAAGCGGGCATTACACGCAGCGATTTGGTAGTGGCTTTGGGCGGCGGTGTTACCGGCGACCTTGGCGGTTTTGCTGCGGCAACTTTTTTGCGCGGTGTAGATTATGTGCAGGTGCCGACATCTCTGCTTGCGCAGATTGACAGCAGCGTTGGCGGTAAAGTAGCGGTTGATTTGCCTGCCGGTAAAAATCTCGTAGGCAATTTTTATCAGCCTAAGCTGGTGCTGATTGACACGGAACTTTTAAAAACTTTGCCGGTGCGTTTTTTGCATGATGGCCTGGCTGAAGCCATTAAATACGGCTGCATCCGCGATAAAGCGCTGTTTGACAAGATTGCCGCTATGCACAGCGATGAAGAACTGCTGGCAAATATCGGTAGTATTGTAGAACGCTGCTGCGCAATTAAGGCAGAAATTGTAGAGCATGATGAATTTGATACCGGCGAGCGTATGGTGCTTAATTTTGGGCATACAATCGGGCATGCGGTGGAAAAATGCTGCGGGTATGCAACATATACGCACGGTGAAGCGGTTGGCATTGGCATGGTGCTGCTTACAAAGCAGACGGAACAGCTTGGGCTGACTAAAAAAGGTACGGCAGAGGCAATTTGCCGGGTGCTGCAAAAGTATAACCTGCCTGTTGATGCTCCGTATGCAGAAACGGAATTGTTGGCAGGCATCGGCATGGACAAAAAGAAAAGCGGCAGCAGCATTACTTTAATTGTTTTAAAGGAAATTGGCAGCAGCTTTTTGCAGAAAACTGATTTGCAGGATTTACCTGCTTATGTTAAACGGAGTTAATTATGGCAAAGGTAAAAATACAGCCCGGCGCATTGGCAGGCACTGTTAATGTGCCGTCATCCAAAAGCATGGGTCACCGCGAAATTATTTGTGCGGCGCTTGCGCAAGGAATAAGCATAATTGATAATATAAGCATGTCGGCTGATATTGAAGCAACGCTGCGCTGTTTAAATGCTCTTGGCGTTAAATCGGAATTGACAGCAAGCAAATTTAAAGGGCGCAGCGCAGTAAAAATTTACGGCACCGGAACTGTTAAAGCAACCGGCGCTGTATGCGACTGCGGCGAATCCGGTTCTACTTTGCGGTTTTTATTGCCTTTGGGCGCTTTATGCGGAGCACCGGTTACGTTTTGCGGTGCCGGCCGCTTGGGTGAAAGACCGCTGAAACCTTATTACGATATTTTTGATGAACAAGGCGTGAAATACAGTCCTTCACAGGGCTTGCCGGTAACGGTAGAGGGCAGGCTGAAAAGCGGAATATTTAAGCTGCCCGGCAATGTCAGCTCACAGTTTGTATCAGGTTTATTGTTTGCGCTGCCGCTGCTTGAAGGCGATTCTGAAATTATCATTACAACGCCGCTTGAATCGCAAAGTTATATTGATTTAACTTTGGCGGCGCTTGCCAAATACGGCATAAAAGTAGTGAATAATAATTACCGCAGTTTTGCTGTTGCCGGAGGTCAGCATTATCAAAGCAGCAACGCCGATGTTGAGGGCGACTGGTCACAGGCAGCATTTTGGCTTGCGGCCGGATGTCTTAACGGCAGCATAATCTGTGAGGGAACGGATGTAAATTCACTGCAAGGCGACAGAGTTGTAAAAGATATTTTAACAGCAATGGGCGGCAGCATTACGCAGGAAAATAACGGACTGAAAGCCGTAAAAAGCACTCTGCACGGAACTGTTATTGACGCTGCTGATTGTCCTGACATTATACCGGTGCTGACAGTTGCAGCGGCTGTGGCAGATGGAACAACGACAATTATTAATGCCGGGCGTCTGCGCATTAAAGAATGTGACCGTCTGCATGCAATAGCATCTGAATTGAATAAACTTGGGGCAGATGTTGAGGAAAAAGAAACAAGCCTCGTTGTTAATGGCAGGCCGCAGGGACTGCGCGGCGGTTGCGTATCGGCATGGAATGACCATCGCATTTCCATGAGCATGGCGGTGGCGAGCCTTGTTTGCAGTGAACCGGTAATTATAGAAGGCAGTGAAAGCGTAAAAAAATCATATCCAACCTTCTGGCAGGATTTTACAATGCTTGGCGGCAGGCTGGAGCAGGGAGAAAATTTATGACGGCTACATTCGGCGAAAAAATAAAACTGACAATTTTTGGGGAATCGCACGGGCTTGCCATCGGCTGCGTAATTGATGGCCTGCCGCCGGGCATTGCGCTTGATTTGGAAGCTGTAAAAGCGGAAATGCAGCGGCGTGCTCCTGGCAAAAGCAAACTGGCAACGGCACGGCAGGAAAAGGATGCTTTTATAATTCAAAGCGGTTTTTTTGAAGGCAAAACCACCGGCACACCGATGTGCGTGCTGATACCGAACAGCGATCAGCATTCCGGTGATTACAGCAAACTTAAAAATGTAATGCGCCCCGGCCATGCCGATTACAGCGGTAAAGTTAAATATAAAGGCTTTAACGATTACCGCGGCGGCGGGCATTTTTCCGGGCGTTTAACCGCACCTTTGGTTTTTATGGGCGCAGTTGCCAAACAGCTTTTGGCTCAGCGCAGCATTTATATAGGCGCACACATAGCATCTGTATGGAATGTACAGGATAAAATGTTTAATCCGCTGGGTGAAGATGCTGAGTTTTTAACTGAACTTACGCAAAAAACTTTTCCGGTGATTGATGATGATGCTGCCGGAAATGATATGCAGCAGCTGATTTTGGCTGCTAAGCAAAGCTGCGATTCGGTTGGCGGCGTAATTGAATGTATGGCCATTAATGTACCGGCAGGCGTGGGCGAACCGTTTTTCGATTGAAAGCCGCCTTGCCCATGCGTTGTTCAGCGTACCTGCCGTAAAAGGCATTGAATTTGGCAAAGGTTTTGCGCTGGTGCAGATGCCGGGCAGTGAAGCCAATGACCAAATGTACTATGATAACGGTACACTAAAGGCATATACCAATAATAACGGCGGAATTACAGGCGGCATCTCTAACGGTATGCCGGTGTGCTTTAAGGTTGCCGTAAAACCTACGCCAAGCATTGCCAAAGTGCAGAAAACTGTTGATATAAGCAGCGGCGAAAATACAGAACTGGTAATTACAGGACGGCACGACCCCTGCATTGTGCAGCGTGCGGTGCCTGTAATAGAAGGCGTGGCAGCATGGGTAATTTTAGATATGCTGCTTGCTGGGGAGAGATAAAATGACGGAAAAACTTGATTTGGAAGCTATACGCCGCGAAATTGACGAAGCGGATAAAATATTGATAAATGCTTTTGAACGCCGTCTTGATGCGGTGTTAAAAGTGGCAGAATATAAAAAAGCCAACAACATGCCCGTGCGCGACCGTGCGCGTGAACTTAAAGTTATAGCCAAAGCGCAAAGCCTTTTGCAAAATAAAAATTATGCTCCGGCGGCGACCGATTTAATGGAAGGCATTATGGCCATAGCACGCGGTATGGAAGAAAAAGAACTGCAAAGCGATGCAAAAACAAGCCCGGCTTTTGATGTGGGCTGTTTTGGGGTAGAAGGTTCATACAGCCATAAGGCGATGGAAGAATATTTTGCAGGGCAGAACATTAACCGCTATTATTACGGTGTTTTTGAAGATGTTGTAAAAGCCGTTAAAAATGGTGAAATCCGTTACGGCGTACTGCCGGTAGAAAATTCTTCAACCGGTGGCATTACCGAAGTTTATGACCTTTTGCGCCATTACGGATGCTATATTACCGGCGAAAAATGCGTAAAAATCGAGCATAATTTAATGGCGCTGCCGGGTGCTTCTCTTAGCGGTATTACCGAAGTTTATTCCCATCCGCAGGGGTTTGCGCAGTGCAAGGAATTTTTTGCCGAATACCCGCAAATGAAACAGGTGCCGTATTATAGCACATCTAAAAGTGCGGAAGCCGTTAAGGAAAGCGGCAGCCTGCATTTGGCAGCGGTGGCGGGCAAACAGGCAGCAGAATTGTATGGGCTGCAAATTTTAGCGGCTAACATTAACTATAACGGCAATAATACCACCCGTTTTATTATTATTGCCAATGAAGCCGAAAATAAAGCCGATGCCGATAAAATTACGCTTGTTATAGCCGTTAAGCACGAGCCCGGTTCGCTTTACCGCGTACTTGGATATTTTTATCACAGCGGCTTAAACCTTACCAATCTGGAATCGCGCCCTATTGAAGGAAAATCGTGGGAGTATTTTTTCCACATTGATTTAATGGGCAATTTAGCAGATACTAATGTACAGGAAACCGTGCGTATGTTAAGCGATAACTGCGCTTATTTTAAAATTTTAGGCAACTACCGCAGTGATATGAAACAGGAGAGATAATTATGCAGCATTTTGCTTTATTGGGCGCTAAATTGGGACATAGCCTTTCACCGCAGATACACCGGCTTATTTTTGATGAACTTGGCCTTAACGCCGATTATAAATTAATAGAACTGCCAACAGAAGCACTGGCATCAAAACTGCCAAAAATAGCGGAACATTATAACGGCGTTAATGTTACCATTCCGCATAAAATAAATGTAATGCCGTTTTTAGGCAGCATAGCCGGAGAAGCAAAGGCTATTGGCGCAGTAAATACCATAGATTTTAAAAATGGCGCAAGCTGCGGCTATAATACCGACTGGCTTGGCTTTGGCATGATGCTTGAATACTACGGCATAGATGTCTGCGGCAAAAAAGCTGCGGTAATGGGAATTGGCGGAGCATCACGCGCAGTTTTGCAGTATTTGGCAAAAAGCGGAGCCGCTGAAATTTTGCTGGTATCACGCAATCCGCAGTCTATACCGCAGGAAGTTTTAAATATCTGCGGCGGCATAAAAGTACAATGCCTTGATTACGATGCCCTTTCGCGCGAAAGCGGTGATGTTATTATAAATTGCACTCCGGTGGGAATGTATCCCAAAACAGGCGTAAGCCCTGTTGGCGCAGATGTAGTCAAAAAATTTTCGGCAGCAGCCGATTTAATTTATAATCCTGCAGAAACAGAGTTTTTGCGGCTTGCGCGCAGCGAAGGAAAACTTGCCGTTAACGGGCTTTTGATGCTTGCGGCGCAGGCAGTTGCGGCGCAGGAAATTTGGCAGGGTCGCACGCTTGGAACGGATTTGGCTGTAAAAATCATGCAGAAACTGGAGCATGCGTTATGAAAAATATTGTGCTTATAGGTATGCCCGGCTGCGGAAAAACAACGCTTGGCAAAATGCTGGCAAAACATCTCGGCGTGGATTTTTATGATGCGGATGATGTTTTAGAAGAGCGTGAGCCATATACAATTAAAGAGTTCTTTGCGCTTGGCAAGTAGAAATTCCGCGTCGGCGGTGTGTCGGTCGCAGGCGTATGC
>USHB01000070.1 GCA_900554395.1 uncultured Phascolarctobacterium sp. | reverse complement strand
TGCAATTAAAGTATGGCTGCAACCCTAACCAGAAACAGGCACGTATTTTTATGAAGGACGGCGAACTTCCTATCGAAGTTTTAAACGGCCGCCCCGGATATATTAACTTTTTGGATGCTTTTAACAGCTGGCAGCTTGTAAAAGAACTTAAAGAGGCAACCGGACTGCCCGCCGCTGCTTCTTTTAAGCATGTAAGCCCCGCAGGCGCAGCAGTTGGCCTGCCTTTAAGCGATACTCTAAAAAAAATCTATTATGTTGATGACCTTGAACTCAGCCCGCTGGCTAATGCTTATGCCCGTGCGCGCGGTGCGGACAGAATGTCTAGCTACGGCGATTTTGTGGCATTGAGCGATGTCTGTGACGTACAGACCGCTAAAATGCTGGCACGCGAAGTTTCCGATGGTGTTATCGCTCCGGGTTACACCGATGAAGCACTGGAAGTTTTAAAAACCAAACGCAAAGGCACTTACAACATTATTAAAATTGACCCCAACTATCAGCCCAAGCTGACGGAAACCAAAGAAGTATTTGGCATTACCTTTGAACAGGACCGCAACGAAGCCAAAATTACGGCAGACCTTTTGCAAAACCGTCCGACCAAAAATAAAGAAATTCCCGAAAGCGCACAACGCGACCTTTTAATTGCTTTGATTACCTTAAAATACACTCAGTCCAACTCCGTTTGCTACGTAAAAGACGGCCAGGCAATCGGCATCGGCGCAGGTCAGCAGTCCCGCGTGCATTGCACCCGCCTTGCAGGCAATAAAGCCGATATCTGGTGGCTGCGCCAGAATCCGAAAGTTTTGGCACTGCCGTTTAAAGAAAACATCCGCCGTCCGGACCGCGACAATACCATTGACGTGTACATTTCTGACGATTACGAAGATGTTTTGGCAGACGGTGTTTGGGAAAACTTCTTTACCGAAAAACCGGAACCGCTTACCCGTGAGGAGAAAAAAGCATGGATTGCCCAGCTTAAAGGCGTATCTCTCGGCAGCGATGCCTTCTTCCCGTTTGGCGATAATATTGAGCGCGCACACCGCAGCGGCGTTGAATATATTGCTCAGGCAGGCGGCAGTATCCGCGATGATAATGTTATTGAAACCTGCGATAAATACGGCATTGCCATGGCGTTTACCGGCCTGAGACTGTTCCATCATTAATAAAATTAAGCAAAATTTTAAACAACTTTGTTAAAAGTTATTGAGTAAACAGCTATTTTATGGTAAAATACTGAAAGTGCAATGTCAAAAAAAGCAACAGCTTTTAACATAAGGAGGACAAAATGGAATTTGCTTTAAATGAAGAACAACTTGAATTGCAGGAAATGGTAAGGGAGTTTGTTGCCAAAGAAATTACTCCTTAAATGGACAGAGAAAACCATGCCAGAGAAGGTCTGTTTGAAAAAGCTGCCGAAATGGGGCTTTTAAATGTCTGTGTTCCTGAAGAATACGGCGGAATGGGTCTTGACAGCGTAACGGTTGCCGCTATTTATGAAGAACTCGGCAAAGGCTGCGCAGGTATTGCTACTTCTATCGCTGCAAATTCTCTTGCGTCCTATCCGATTTTGCTTGCAGGTACGGAAGAGCAAAAACAGGCTCACTGCGATTTGCTTAACGAAGGTAAACTTGCTGCTTTTGCACTTACCGAACCGGGTGCAGGCTCCGATGCCGGCGCTGTATCTACCACTGCCGTAAAAGATAAGGAAGCAGGCACCTATACCCTTAACGGCGCTAAAGCATTCATTACCAACGGCGGCGTTGCTGATACTTATCTTGTATTTGCAAACACCCGCAAAACCGGCGGTATCCGCGGTTTAACCGCTTTTATCGTACCGAAAGGCACTCCGGGCTTCTCCGTTGGCAAAAAAGAAGATAAAATGGGCATTCGCCCGTCCAATACCTGCGAACTGATTTTGCAGGACGTTGTAATTCCTGAAGCTAACCGCGTAGGCCGCGAAGGCGAAGGCTTCCGCATTGCTATGAACACCCTTGATAACGCACGTCCGTTTGTAGGCGCTGTTTCCGTTGGTCTGGCACAGGCTGCTTTGGACTGCGCTGTTAAATATTCCAAAGAAAGAAAACAGTTCGGTCAGCCGATTGCTTCTTTCCAGATGATTCAGAGCATGATTGCCGATATGGCAATGCGCATTGAAGCTGCACGTATGCTGGTTTACAAAGCATGCTGGATGCGTGACCAGGGTATGGAATTCAGCAAGGAAGCAGCTATGGCTAAATGCTATGCTGCCGATACTGCTATGGAAGTAACCACCAATGCCGTACAGATTATGGGCGGTTATGGTTACAGCCGCGAATATCCGGTAGAAAAAATGATGCGCGACGCAAAAATTATGCAGATTTACGAAGGCACCAACCAGATTCAGCGCCTCGTTATCGCAAACAAAATTATATTCTGATTTTAAAACTTATTGCCCGCTGCCGCTACGACAGCGGGCTTTTGTAATTTACGGCTGATTGAAAATAATTAAAAGGTAGTTTATAATAAGCATATAGCTTTATGCATAAATAAACATAAAAGGTGAAACTATGTGGCTTTTGGCGCTGCCGCTTCTGGTAGTTGTTATAGACCAGTTTTCTAAATATATAGTAGTAGAAAACATGGCATTGGGAGAGAGCATCCCCATCATACAGGATATTTTTCATTTAACGTATATTTTAAACCCGGGCGCGGCGTTTGGCATGTTTGCGCACAGCCGCCTGTTTTTTATCGCCATAGCTTTGGTTGTTATCGGCGTAATAATATGGGTGCGCAAAGAAATTTTAGCATCGCCGTGGGAGGTTAAGGCAGGCTGCGGGCTGTTTTTGGGCGGCGCGGTAGGCAACCTTATCGACAGGGCACGGCAGGGCGTGGTAATTGATTTTTTTGATTTCCGCATCTGGCCTATTTTTAACATAGCAGATATTGCAATTTGTATTGGAGTTGGATTGATAATATGGAATTTACTGAAGACGGAATTGAAGCGGGGTTAGAAGTTGTAACTGCCGCTGATGAAGATGCAGGCGCAAGGGCGGACGTATTTTTGGCGGCGCAGCTTGGCGTTTCGCGCAGCAACATGCAGAAACTGCTTGACGAAGGGCGCGTTAAGCGCGGCGACAAGGTTTTAAAAGCCAATTACAAGGTGCGCGCAGGCGAAGTTTATACGGTGGACATTCCTGAGCCGGAGCCTATTGAGGCAGTGCCGGAGGATATTCCGCTTGATATAATTTACGAAGATGACGATGTTGTGGTGCTTAACAAAGCACGCGGCATGGTTGTGCATCCTGCGCCGGGCAATTACACCGGCACATTGGTAAATGCGCTTTTGTACCACTGCAAAAATTTATCCGGCATCAACAGCGCTATCCGTCCGGGCATTGTGCACAGGCTTGATAAGGATACCAGCGGCATTATGATTGTTGCCAAAAACGATGCGGCGCATATTGCGCTTTCGCAGCAGATACAGAGCAAAACGGCAGAGCGCACTTATCTTGCCGTTGTGCGCGGCAATATAAAAACCGACAACGGCACGATAGCAACGCAGATTGCCCGCGATAAAAACGACCGTAAAAAAATGGCTGTTGTAAAAGAAGGTGGGCGTGATGCCGTTACCGATTATGAAGTGCTGGAGCGTTTCGGCAAATATACGCTTGTGCGCTGCAAACTGCGTACCGGGCGCACGCACCAAATCCGCGTACATATGGAGTATTTGGGCTATCCGCTGGTAGGCGACCCTAAATATTCGCCGATGAAAACGCCGTTTGGCATTAAAGGGCAGGCGCTTCATTCTCATACTTTGGAATTTACGCATCCGCGCACCGGTGAGCGCATGAAGTTTGAAGCGCCGCTGCCGGAAGATATGCATAAAATAATTACCCGTTTGCATAACGGTCAATTTTAAAACTGGGGTGAAAACAATGAGCAATATTGTTAAGAAAAACGTAATTATGGATGGCGCAGCTATCCGCAGGGCATTAGTACGCATTGCGCATGAAATTATCGAAAAAAACAAAGGCGTTGAAGATGTGGTTGTAGTTGGCATCCGCACACGCGGCGTGCCTTTAGCACAGCGCATTGCCGCTGAAATTAACGCTATTGAAAACTGCGATGTAACTGTCGGCATGCTTGATATTACGCTGTACCGCGATGACCTTTCCACACTTGGCTATAACCCGGTTGTGCATGGCACCGATATTAATTTTGACCTGAGCGGCAAACATGTTGTTCTGGTGGATGACGTTTTATATACCGGCCGTACTATCCGTGCCGCACTGGATGCCGTTATCGACATGGGCAGGCCTAAAACCATTCAGCTTGCCGTGCTGGTTGACCGCGGCCATAAAGAACTGCCTATCCGTGCGGATTATGTTGGCAAAAACGTGCCTACTTCACAGAAGGAAACCATTGAAGTTGTGTTAAATGAAATTGATGGTGAAGACGAAGTTTATATCGGCGAAGTGGTTGAATAATATTTAAGCAGTATTTTATTGCGCAGGGAGGGACAAACATGGAGAAAACACCGTTTGAATTGCGCACCGAAGTTTTGGCGCAGAGAGTAGTAAAAAATTTGGGACGCCGTGCATTTGAGGCTTATTATTGCCCTACAAAAGAAGAAGCACTGGCAAAGGCGCTGAGCCTTATTGATAAAAACCAGTGCGTATCCTGGGGCGGCGGCATGACTTTGGAAGAAATTGGCCTGCTGGATGTTTTGAGAACGCAGGGCTACAATATCATCGACCGTGATACGGCTAAAAATCCGGAAGAGAAAATGCAGCTTTTGCGTAATGCGCTTACCTGCGATACCTTTTTTATGAGCACCAACGCTATGAGCGAGGACGGCGTAATGGTGAATATCGACGGCACCGGCAACCGTGTGGCGGCAATGGTGTTTGGCCCGAAAAACGTTATCGTTATTGCCGGCATTAACAAGGTTGTAAAAAGCTACGAAGATGCTGTGGCGCGTGCGCGTAACTATGCAGCGCCTATTAACGTACAGCGTTTTGCCAATTTTAACCCGCCGTGCAAAAATAACGGGCATTGCTACAACTGCGTTGCGCCGGACAGCATTTGCAACTTTATTTTAACTACCCGCAAAGGCAGTGTAATGAATGCTGCCAAACCGAGAATTAAAGTAATTTTGGTTGGCGAAAACTTAGGCTATTAATTGCGGCGGCAGGTGATGTTTATGGAAAAATCACCGCAGGCATTAAGAAGTGAGGCTTTAGCAAAATTAGCGGTTAAAAATTTAAACAAACGTAATTTTGCGGCTTTTTATTGTGAAGACAGGCAAAGTGCCCTGGCAAAGGCTTTGGAACTGACTGGCAGCAATGATGCCGTATCGTGGGGTGATTCCGTAACGCTGGAAGTGATTGGCCTTTTGGATGTGCTGCGCAGGAGATATAATTATATTGACCGTGACAGCAGCGAGGTTTGGGAAGAGCGTTTACAGCTTATGCAGCGCGGTATGCTTTGCGATACCTTCTTTTTAAGTGCCAATGCCATCAGTGCGGAAGGCATTCTGGTAAATATCGACAGAACAGGCAACCGTACAGCTTCCATGGCTTTTGGCCCGAAACAGGTAGTTGTTATTGCCGGTGTTAACAAACTGACGGCAACTTATGGTGAAGCCATTGCACGTGCCCGTAATTTTGCGGCGGCGCTTAATATACAGCGTACACGTTTTAACGGGTTAAAAACTCCGTGTAAAGAGAACGGAATGTGTGTAAACTGTATATGTGAAGATTGCCTGTGCAATTTTATTATGACGGTACGCCATGGCAACACTATGATAGATGGTACGCCGAGAATTAAAGTAATTTTGGTTGGCGAAAACTTAGGTTATTAATAATAAAAAACTCTGCGGCTAAAAACCGCAGAGTTTTTGTTTGCGCAAAATAAAAAGCAGGCTGATTTTTGGTCAGCCTGCTTTTGTATCGGGCAGTTTTTGACAATTAAATGTGATTTAAAAATCCGAGACGGTCAAGAATTTTAAAAGTAACGCTGAGCACGATTGCAACCAGAGTTGCCAGAACCATGCCCTGTACGCTGATGGTGCCGAAAGTAAGTTTAGCGCCGGACAGGCCGATAATCATAATAACGGCAGTCATAACAAGGTTGGAAGATTTGCTGTAATCAACTTTGCTTTCAACCAATACGCGCAGGCCGCTGGCGGCAATAACGCCGAACAGCAGGATACATACGCCGCCCATTACAGGCACCGGAATGCTGTGAATAAGTTCTGAAAGTTTGCCTACAAAGGAAAGCAAAATTGCAAATACGGCAGCACCGCCGATAACCCATACGCTGTAAACCTTGGTAATAGCCATTACGCCGATGTTTTCGCCGTAAGTGGTGTTAGGCGTAGCGCCGAAGAAACCGGAGAGAATGTTGGAGCAGCCGTCTGCAAACAGCGAGCGGGAAAGACCCGGGTCTTTAATAAGGTTGCGGTCAACAATGTTGCCGGTAACAACCAGATGGCCGATATGTTCTGCCAGTACAACCAGCGCCGCCGGAGCGATAATTAAAATAGCGTCAAGATTGAATACCGGGCTGTAAAAATGCGGAATTTGGAACCACGGAGCGTTAATAACAGGTGTTAAATCAACAAGGCCCATAAACAAAGACAGAATGTAGCCGCAGATAACGCCGAACAGTACCGGGATAATGGCTAGGAAGCCGCGGAAGGCAACCGAGCCGATAATTGTTACGCACAGCGTAAACATGGAAACAATGATATGGTCTGGGTTGATGTTTTCGCCGGTCAGGCCTGCCATGGAAGCCGCGGTCGGTGCAAGTTCAAGTCCGATAACGGCGATGATGGCGCCCATGCATGCCGGCGGGAAAATAACGTCAATCCAGCCGGTGCCTGTTGCTTTGATAAGCGCGGAAAATAAAATGAAGATAATGCCGAACACAATAAAACCGGATTGCGCATCATGGTAACTGCTTGTTGCCATAATTGCCAGCACAGGCGAAATAAAAGCAAAGCTGGAGCCCAAATAAGAAGGAATGCGCCCTTTGGTGATAAACAGGTACAGCAGTGTGCCGATACCGTTCATAAACAGGCAGGTGGTAGGGCTGACGTTAAACAAAAACGGAACGAGCACCGTAGAGCCGAACATTGCAAACAAATGCTGAATGCTGAGCGGAATGTTCAGCGCAAGCGGCGGACGTTCTTCAACTTGGATGATTTTTCTTTCCATGAACATAACCTCTTTTCTGTTTTTTAAGCCAGTAATATTTTAATGGTTTTTATGGTAAATGGCAAGTTTAGCGTTACTTTTTTTGCAGTTTATGGCATAAAATTTTAACTTTGCGAAAAAATTTAAAAATATATGCCGTTGGCGTGGAATATAAACCTGTGGTTTGATATAATAAAGTAGCAGTATTTTACG
>USHB01000069.1 GCA_900554395.1 uncultured Phascolarctobacterium sp. | reverse complement strand
GCCGCGCAGATTCTGGATTCTGCCAAGCAGCTGAAAAAACGCCGCAGGGCTGAGGTTACGGATGCCAAAAAATATAAATTGTTTTTGTTTGGCAATGTGCTGAATATTTTCAGCGTATGTTTAATTGCTTACGGAGCATTTTTAAATAATGCCTTTATCTGGCCGGCCTGTGCGCTGTGGCTGCTTAACTGGCACTTATATACATATTACGCTGCGGAGCTGAAAAAAGATACAAGCCGGACGATGATTATGGCTACAAGGATTATTACCGGGCTTTTAACAGCCGCCTGCATTTTTTTAGGCGTTTATGTTTATTAAATTGAAAAGTATAGAGGTTTTTGTTAAATGCTGATTTGTGAAGTTGAAAACAGGGATGAAAGTTTAATAGCGGAACTTACCGGGGTATGGGAGCGTTCCGTTAAGGCAACGCATTTATTTTTAAGCGCTGCTGAAATAGCGCAGATTAAAACCTATGTGCCGCAGGCGCTGGCGGGCGTTAAGCATCTTTTAACAGGCAGCGTTGGAGGAACGCCGGTTGCCTTTATCGGCATTGAAGAAAATAAAATTGAAATGCTTTTTATCGCGCCGGAAGAGCGCGGCAAAGGTTATGGCAGGCAGCTTTTGGAATATGCTTTTGCTAAATTTAAAGTGGATGAAGTTTGCGTTAATGAGCAGAACCCGGAGGCAAAGGGTTTTTACGAGTGTATGGGTTTTGTTGTTTATAAACGCACGCCGTTTGATGAGCAGGGGCAGCCTTATCCGCTGCTTTATATGCGCCGTGCCCTGTAATTATAATTGGTAAAACAGCAGGCTTATAAAACCGCCGTTTGCTTTGCAGACGGTGGCTTTTATTTTTTTATATATTATATATAGGAAGGAAGTTGCACTTTAAAAAATTTTTCTGAAAATTTGCCTAAATATTATTGACTTAGTAGGAATTTATCCAGTAAAATAATGGTGCGCAGATTTTATTTAAGATTTGTTTTTAAATAGAGAGTGTAATTTTTAAAGCGTAATTTATTACTGCAAAACGGGAGGATTCTGTTATGATTAAAAACAAAGCATTGGGGGCGTTGTGGGCATTTTTTATGGCTTTGGTTCTGCCGCTGCCGGCGTTTGCGGCAGGGCTTAACGGTGCAGAGCTTTCAATCGGCTGGGTGCTGCCTTTTGCCGGTATTTTGCTGTGCATAGCCATCTGTCCTTTGGTTGTTCCGCATTTCTGGCACGGCAATTACGGCAAGGTGGCAGTATTTTGGGCGCTGGCAACGGCCGTTCCGCTTTTTGTAATTTATGGCGGCAGTGTTGCGGCAGGCAGCGTGGCGCACGCCCTTATCGGCGATTATATTCCGTTTATTATTTTTGTCGGTTCGCTGTATACGGTGGCGGGCGGTATCCATATCCGCAGCAGCTTTACCGGCACGCCGCTTACCAACACCGGTTTTCTGGCGCTTGGCGCGCTTTTGGCTAATATTATGGGCACAACGGGCGCGGCAATGCTTTTAATCCGTCCGCTTATTGCGGCAAACGAGCGCCGCCGTTATGTAATGCATACTTTTGTGTTCTTTATTTTTATTGTTGCCAATATTGCAGGCAGCCTTACGCCTTTGGGCGACCCGCCGCTGTTTTTAGGCTTTTTGCGCGGAGTGGAGTTTTTCTGGACTACCGAGCATTTGATTATGCCGATGCTGACGGCAGTGGGACTGCTTCTGGCAATTTATTATGTGCTTGATTCCGTGCTGTTCAATAAGGAAAAAGATGCCTTTTTGCTTGCGGAAAGCACCTGCACCAAAGAAGCGTTTGGCGTGGAAGGCAAAATTAACTTTGCGCTTTTGGGCGTAATTATCGGCGCGGTGCTGATGGCTGGCGTATGGGACAGCGGTATGGAGTTCAGCGTTTTGGGCGTGCATTTAACCGGGCAGGGCCTGCTGCGCGACGTGATTTTTTTAGCAGCGGCAGGGCTTTCGCTGATGCTTACGCCTAAAGCGGTGCGCAGCGCCAACCAGTTTACATGGGAACCGGTGCTGGAAGTTGGCAAGCTGTTCTTCGGTATTTTTGTTACCATCGTGCCGGTGCTGGAAATGCTGAAAGCAGGCATGGCGGGTGCGTTTGCCCCGGTAGTTGCGCTGGTAACCAATCCGGACGGCACTGCTAACAACGCTATGTACTTTTGGATGACGGGCGCGCTTTCGGGCTTTTTGGATAATGCGCCTACCTATCTGGCGTTCTTTAATATGGCTGGCGGCGATGCTTCCGTGCTTATGACGGAAGGCGCGCTTACGCTGACGGCGATTTCCATGGGTTCGGTATTTATGGGCGCCAACAGTTATATCGGCAATGCGCCCAACTTTATGGTAGTGGCCATTGTGCAGAACCGCGGGCTGAAAATGCCCAGCTTCTTCGGCTACCTGCTGTGGAGCATCGGTATCTTAATTCCTATCTTTTTACTCTTAACTGTACTTTATTTAATGTAAAACAAAAAAAGCGCTGCCTTTATGGCGGCGCTTTTTGTTTATTCTTCCACCCGTTCTACTTTAATAATTACCGGGCGCAAACCGTCATTGCAGGAGCATATTGCCACGCCCTTATGATTAGGGTCAATCCAGTTATCATAGTACCAATTATCCGCACCATGGGCAAGGGCAAAAACGTACTGGTAAATAGCCTTCCACGCTTCATCGCAAAAGCCTTCGGGTTTAGAGTAGTCGGTATAAAATACCTGACCTTCCTTCATCATTTCGCATGGTCCGAAATTAGGAACACCATATTCTTTAGCTAAATCTTCCTGAAAGGTAGTTTTTAAAACGGTCAGCTTACATTTTTTCATCATAATTGCTACACTCCTTTGTTTAGCTTCGGTCACCACAATTATATAATTAAGCTGATAATATAACAAGAACGCACTTTTTTAACATATAGTATCTTGAAGGAAAGTAATATTACTAGCATGGCACCTTGCAAAAACCGTATTAAATCCTTGCAGGATACACCATTTGCCTGCACGCTTTCCATGCTGGGTGGCAAAGGGTGGCTGGTTATTTTGTAATGGCTGTGGAATACAGTCTGTCGGAAAAATGCCGCGTTGCCGCCAATAATAGAAGCGATGTGCGAGATAGGAGCAGAACACGGACAAAAATAAAAGCGCTGCCTTTTATGGCGGCGCTTTTTGTTATTTGCCTTAAATTTGCACGGGGTGTATTTTGTTGCCGTGCGCGGCGATAATATCGAGCAAATCCTGCGTTTTTAAAAAGATGGTTGCCGTATTATCATTGGGGTGCAGGCCTATAAGGCCCGGCGGCTGCAATAAATCTTCATCAATAAAAAATTCTACCCGGCATTCAGTATCGTTCAGCAGGCCAAAGGGCGTAACCGAACCTGGCGTTAAGCCCAAAAACGCCAACAGGTCGCTGTCAGAAGCAAACGAAAGGCGGCGCGTGCCGTATTTTTGGCGGAACATATTTAAATCAACGCGCTTATCGCCTTTTACGGTAATAAGGTAATAACAGCGTTTTTTATCGTCGCGCACAAACAGGTTTTTGGCGTCTGCTTCCGGGTGGGGCAGGGCAACTTCGCTCATTTCCGCCATGTTGAAAACGGCTTTGTGTTCTATTTTTTCATATTCAATGCCTTTGGCGTTTAAAAAATCGTAAATCTGCTGTTTGTTCATATTCTGCTCCATTGCTTTCCGCTTACGCGGATAAATTTTACTGCAAATTATTGTTGAAAGGTGCGTGCAGGGCATCTTTGCTTAAAAGTTCTTCCAGCTTTTTGGCAATTTCTTCCACAATGAAGTGGCAGGGGTTATCATAGCCGGATATTTTCATCTGGTTGAGGCTGGTGCATTGCAGCGTGCCGAATTTTTCCACGACAAACTCGGTAAGTTCACTGACAAGGCTGTAACCGTGAAAATTTTCGCTGTCCTGCTGACCGTCCTGTGTGGTTAAAAGCCCGATTATGCCAATGGCAACGGTAAAAGCGCCGCAGCACGAAAGCTGCGTCTGCATGCCGATACCCATAATGGCAAACATTTTGCGCGTTTCTTCCGTCAGGTTGAGGTGATAGTATTCGTTGCAGGCTTTAAACATTGCTTCGGCACAGCTTAAATCCGTATCTACATGATATTTGTTTACGAGTTCGTATAATTTCATGGCTGCTCCTTAATTTATTTCATTATTTTTACAAAGCGGAAAAAGTAATCGCCGCCTACAAGGTCTTCCGGAATTTCCGGGTCGGGATGATGGGGATTGAAAAATTCCACAGCGCTGAACCCGCAGCGGTTAATGTAAAAATGAATGTTGCGCTTTTCAAAATAAGGCGTGCAGGTTTGCCATTGTCTGGTATCGGGGTAGAGTTTTTCCAAAGCTTGCCATATGGCCAGCCCTAGACCTTTGCTTTGCGTGCCGTTTTTTACATAGAGCAGGTCAAGCTGGTTATGCTGGGTGTCAGGGTTGATGCAAACAATGGCGCCGCCTGCAATTTTTCCGTTTACAACTGCTTTATAAGCGGCAGCGCCTTTGGCGTTAAGCGATTTATCAATATCTTTTTCCGGCAGCACCTGTACTGTAAGGTTTTTAAAATCTTTTTCGGCAGCTTTTTGAAAAGCCTCCTGCATATCGTGTTTAAACTGCGGTAAATCTGCCGGGGTAAGCGGCAATAACTGAAAATCCATAAATCCTCCTCACGCTGTCTGTTTAATTGTACTTTTTTAGCAGACAGAAATGAAACTGACCGGTATTTTTTAACTGTTTTTTATAAGCGTTTGCGCAGATAAACCATATCTTTAAGCTGTACGCCGCCATCGTAAATGGGACGGCTGTAATTATCGGCAAAAAAGTTTTTGATAATGTGCGAGCGGACAAAGCCGTGTTTTTGGTAAAAAGGTATGGTGGCAGGGCTGTCGCCGGTGCCAACCTGTAAGGTTTTAAAGCTGCTTTTATATGTTTTTTCTATAAATTCAAGCAGGGCTTTGGCGTAGCCGCGGCGCTGAAACAGCGGCTGCACGGCAATGTTTTTTATTTCCAAAATTCCATTGCCTTCATCTGTTACAACACATTCGGCTTTAACGGCGCCGTCTTTCAGCACATACATATCGCCGCGCTCCAAATAGCGGTCTATCATGGCTTCTTCTTCGTCCGCCAGTAAAAGCAGCGGCAGGTATTGCTTTTTAGCGGCGGTAATTTTAATTATCTGTATGCCGCGTTTATTTTTAAGTATAGTGCCTTCGGTATTTTGCCTTGTGGCAAACAGCAGTCCGTCAAGCTGCGGATTAATGCTTAAAAGCGCCTGGCGCGAATAATAATAAAAGCTGTAAAACAAATCGTCGGCAAAGATTTCTTCTTCCTCGTAGCGCATTTCGTCTTCTTCTTCGTTATATTCTTCGCTCCACAGGTATTCTTCGCGCAGCATATCGCCGAAAAACGGCAGCGGCTCGGGGTGTTCAAATTCTTCAATTTCTTCGCAGACATTTGCCATGAGCGTAAAAAAATCAAACAGTTCTGCCGCTATATAGCGCGCAACAGGGTTTGTTTCGCCTGCTGCAAGCGCCTGCGTGAAGATGCGCGTTAAAAATACCATGCCGAAGGGCGAGGCTTGCCATAAAGTGCTTTGGTGTTCAATGTTGCCGGCAAGTTCGTTCAAGGCGTTTTCGGCAGCTTTAATATCGTCTGCCCTTTCAAGAACCGCTAAATATTCGGGAAATTCCGTTGCCCTGCCGTAAGGAGTAGTAAGGCGGCGCCACGGAACATCCGTAATTTTAAGGTTTTGTATGTAGGTTTGGTTAGCGTCAGGCATAATATTCATCCTTTCATATAAGGCGAATGGCTAATATACCAAATAGTCATTTTGTTTGTTCAGAAACCAGGGAATATATGCGTAAATTTCTATTTGCAGCGCTGGTTTGGGAAAATCCGGCGGACATAAGGAGATAGCGGGCGAAATATAAAACTCAAAGTTTTCGTCAATATGTAAAGTAGACTTTTCCGGTTCAATTTTATCAGCATTTAAAATTTGGCCGATAACCGGAAAAAATCCGCCGTATAAAATGCCGCTGTGTTTATTGTAATCTTCTGCAGCCGTATCGTATGGTATGATTTCGTATACCTTTTTTATGTCGTCAATGCCCAAAGCCGCAAAGGCGTATTTTATTGTGCTGCTGCATTGCTGCGCAAAAATTTTAAAATTAGTGCAGCCGGTGCAGGTGCAGGAGTTTTCGGGCATTTTGGTGTTGTAAAAAATTCTTGTGTTTATTGTATCAATATCTGCATAATAACTGCCAAATTTTAATAACATAAGGCTTTCTTCCAATCAAAAAACTATTTTTTCACATACGGCAGGGCGATGCTGGCAAGTATCAGCAAAAGCCCTGCAACATCAAGCAGGCCGAAGGGTTCGCCCAGTACCGTTACGCCCAAAAGCGCTGCTATGGCAGGGCTTACGGCGCAGAACAATCCCGCGCGGGCGGCTGTTACGCGGCTTTGCGCCATGGGCTGCAATGTAAAGCCGAAACCGGTGCATACAATTATAAGCAGCGCCAGCATCAGCCATTCTCCGTTTGTTGCGGGCAGGGCAGGTGTTTCCAAAAGCAGCATGGCGGCGCAGGCAAGCGCGCCCATAGTGCCGACCTGCACAATGCCTATGCCAAGCGTGCTGCTGCTGTTTTGCGTAAGCCGCTGCGTAATGATTATGGCAACGGCATAGCACACGCCGGAAACAAGCCCCCAGCTGAAGCCGCCGCTGAGCCCGCCCTGGCTGAGTGCCAGAAGCATAACGCCGAGCATGGCAAGCCCGGTAGTTAAAGCGGTTGTTTTGCCGGGTAGTTTTTTATAAATGATAATTTCCAAAAGGGGAACAAAAATGATGGCGCAGTTTTCCAGAAGCGAAACCAGTGAAGATGCCGCCTGCGTCAAGGCAATCATCTCACACGCCATGGTAACAAAAAACGCCGTGCCTATGGCAAGCCCGCTTAAAAAATCGCTGCGCGTAAGGCGCAGTACGCTTTTATGAAAAATTATTACCAGCAGGATGAATGCCGCAATAAACCTCAGCGCCAAAAGGTTAAACGGCGCAAGGCTTTCCAGTATCATTTTGTTAAAAATAAAACTTGTCGCCCTGGCGGCGATGACAGAGAGCAGTAAGATTTCATATTTTTGGGTAGTATTCATGAGGTATCCTCTTGTGAAAAGTGCTTGTGTTTTTATTATAGCATTTTATGTATGTACAGCGCGATACTTTCAATTAATAAAAATGATTATGTTTGCTTTTGGTAATTTGCTGTGCTATAATGAATGCACAAAGGTGAAAGTGTATTGTTCTTGGTATAATACACAAAATACAAAAAACCGGGAGTTGCAGCTCCCGGTTTTTTATTTGGGCCGGCTGTGTTTTACAGGTATCTGTCCAGCCACTTGC
>USHB01000068.1 GCA_900554395.1 uncultured Phascolarctobacterium sp. | reverse complement strand
GCATTGCCAAAGCCAGAGTTACAAAAATGTTCATTCACATCACCCTTATTTTTAAACTATTAAGAGTTTAACATTTTTGAAGCCTATTGAAAAATATGAATATAGTAGTAATATAATAAGTAAATACTAATGTTGAGGTAAATATATGACAATCCGTTATTTGGAAATTTTTACGGAAGTTTGCCGCCAGATGAGCATGAGTAAAGCCGCACGGGCCATGATGATTTCGCAGTCCTCCGTCAGTCAGGCAGTAAAGGCTTTGGAACAGGAATATAATGTGTTGCTGTTTGAACGCTTAAATCATACGCTGTACTTAACTCCTGCCGGAGAAAAACTGCTGTATCTGGCAACACAGGTGCTGAAAAGCATAGATAAATTAAATGCAACCATGAACGATGCACCGCAAACGTTGAATATCGGTTCCTGCAATACTGTCGGTGCAAGCATCTTGTACCCGCTTATTGAAGAGTTTAAAAAGCAGAATCCAATGGTACACGTCAGCGCACAGATAAGCAATACCAAAACGCTGACTGAAAAAATTTTAAACGGCATGCTTGATATGGCAATCATACCGGAAACTCACAGGCAGGAAGATTTTAATTATCTGCCCTTTTTTGAGGATGATATAGTGGTGATTTGCCATCCGGAGCAACCTTTGGCCGGTAAAACCGTGCAGCTTACTGCTTTAAGCGGAGAAGTTTTTGTAGGACGCGAAAGCGGTAGCGCAACAGACGCACTTTTAAAAAATATTTTTGATGAGCATGGCTTTACGCTTAAAATTGATTGTATCTGCAATAGTACGTCATCGGTTAAGCAGGCAGTACGGCATAAAATGGGCATTGCTGTAATTTCGCGCTACCTTGTTGAGAGGGAACTGAAAGAGGGCGTGCTTGCCCGTATAAATTTATGCGGCAATGTTTTTGTGCGCCGTTTTGCGCTTATTTATCATAAAGATAAACTTTTAAGCAAAGAATTTACTGATTTTACTGTTTTTTGCAGCAGTCTCGGACAACAGGGGCTTGAAAAATTAATTGAAAATTAAACGGTAACAGGCGGAGGGATTTTTATGGAAGATGTATTGGAAAAAGATTTGCAGCAACTTACACAAAAAGCATTGGCGCTTGGTGCAAGTGCTGCCAAAATTGTAGATGTTAAATCTGTAAAAACAGGGTCATGGACACGCTGGAAATGCCAGTACGGCTGCCCTAATTACGGTAAAACTTTATGCTGTCCGCCGTATTCGCCCGATTATGAAGCAACGCAGCGTTTTTTAAGCGAATACCAAAAGGGCATTATTGTACAGTATACAATAGAAGTAGAGGCAACAGGTGCAGATGATTTTGAACAGGCAGATTTACGCCTTAGCAATGAACTGCTGCGTATTTTGCTGGAATTGGAACGCGAAGCCTTTTTGCTTAATCATTACAAAGCCTTTTCGTTAAAAGCAGGGCGCTGCCGCCTGTGCGAGAAATGCAATTTACAGCACTGCGTAAACCCAACCAAAGCGCGTCCTTCATTAGAAGCGTGCGGCATAGACGTTTTTGCCTTGGCACGCGATAATGGATTTGCCATGAATGTAGTAACAGGGCCAATAACCAAACTGGATATATATGGCATGGTACTGGTTGAATAATTGTTTACAAATTTGTCAACAGCGGTTTGCTGTTATTGCTTTAAAAGAAACAGCAAAAATGATATAATTATACTATTAGATAATTTTTACAAACAATAGGACAGGAAGTGATTGTACTGATGAAATTAGTTTCGTGGAATGTAAACGGCCTGAGGGCTTGTATGAATAAAGGTTTTAAAGATTTTATGGACAGCGTGGATGCCGATGTTTTTTGCGTGCAGGAAACAAAAATGCAGCGTGAACAGGCAAATTTTGAGTTCCCCGGTTATTTTGAATATTGGAACAGTGCAGAGAAAAAAGGCTATTCCGGCACGGCAATTTTCAGTAAAATTGAACCTGTCAGCGTAACTTATGATATGGGCATTGAAGAGCATGATAAGGAAGGCCGTATCATTTGTGCTGAATACGATAAATTTTATCTTGTAAATGTTTATGTGCCCAATGCCCAGCGCGATTTGGCCCGTTTGCCGTACCGCGTAACCTGGGAAGATGCCTTCCGTAATTATGTAGGTGAACTTAACGCCAAAAAACCGGTGCTTATTTGCGGCGATATGAATGTGGCGCGTAATTTTATTGATATAAAAAATGCTAAAAATAATGTCGGCAACGCCGGTTTTACCAATGAAGAACGTGCCAAAATGGAAGAACTTCTGCAATCCGGCTTTGTAGATTCTTACCGTCATCTCTATCCGGATAAAGAAGGTGCTTATACATGGTGGTCTTATATGTTTAAGGCACGCGAGAAGAATGTCGGCTGGCGTATTGACTACTTTTTGGTATCGCAGAAACTGCAGGACGAAATTGCCGATGCGCTTATTTACCCGGAAATTATGGGCAGCGACCATTGCCCGGTAGGATTGATTTTAAAATAATGCTGTGAGGCGTTAATTATGGATTTTAAAATTAAAGCGCCGTTTGAACCGGCAGGCGACCAGCCGCAGGCTATTGAAGCATTGGCAGAGGGTGTGGAGCAGGGACTGCATACACAGGTGCTGCTTGGTGCAACCGGCACAGGCAAAACATATACCATTGCGCAGGTTATCAACCGTGTGCGCAAACCAACTCTGGTAATAGCGCACAATAAAACTCTTGCCGCGCAGCTTGCCAGCGAGCTTAAAGCGTTCTTTCCGGATAACGCTGTGGAATATTTTGTTTCTTACTACGATTATTATCAGCCGGAAGCCTATATTCCCCAAAGCGATACTTACATTGAAAAAGACGCTTCTATTAATGATGAAATTGATAAACTGCGCCATTCTGCTACCAGTGCACTTTTTGAACGCCGTGACGTAATTATTGTAGCCAGCGTATCTTGCATTTACGGTTTGGGCGCACCGCAGGAATATTATGACATGGTGCTTTCGTTAAGGACGGGGCAGATTATCGACCGTCAGGCAATTTTGCGCAAACTGGTGGAAATCCAGTATGATCGCAATGATATTGCCTTTCAGCGCGGCACTTTCCGCGTGCGCGGCGATGTAATAGAAGTTATTCCCGCAGGATATAATGAAAAAGCAGTGCGCATAGAAATGTTTGACAATGAAGTGGAGCGCATTTTGGAAATTGATGTGCTGACCGGTGAGATTTTGGCGCAGCGCACCCATGTTGCCATTTTTCCGGCATCTCACTATGTAACTTCGCGCGAGAATTTAGAGCGCGCCATGGAAGATATTAAGGTTGAGCTTAAAGAACGGCTGGAATACCTTGAAGCGCATAATAAACTGCTGGAAGCACAGCGTTTGGAACAGCGCACTAATTACGACTTGGAAATGATGAATGAAATGGGCTACTGTTCCGGCATCGAAAACTATTCGCGCCATCTGGCAGGGCGTAAAGCTGGTGAAGCGCCGTTTACACTGGTAAATTATTTCCCGGAAGATTTTTTGCTGGTGGTAGACGAATCGCATGTTACGCTGCCGCAGATACGCGCAATGTATGCGGGCGACCGTTCGCGTAAGGAAATGCTTGTGGAGCATGGTTTCCGTCTGCCTTCGGCATTTGATAACAGGCCTTTGACTTTTGATGAGTTTCAGTCGCAGATTAAGCAGGCTATTTATGTATCGGCAACGCCTGCCAAATATGAACTGGAACATGCCGATAAAATTGTAGAGCAAATTATCCGCCCGACGGGGCTGCTTGACCCGAAAATTGAAATACGCCCGATTAAAGGGCAGATTGATGATTTGCTGACAGAAATTAATAAAGTTACGGCCGCCGGTGAACGCACGCTTGTAACAACGCTTACCAAACGCATGGCGGAAGATTTAACCGATTATTTAAAAACTGCCGGTGTGCGTGTGCGTTACCTGCATTCGGAAATAGCTACGATTGAACGTGGCGCTATTATTGATGATTTGCGAAGCGGCAAGTTTGACGTTTTGGTAGGCATTAACCTTCTGCGCGAAGGGCTTGATTTGCCGGAAGTATCGCTTATTGCCATTTTAGATGCCGATAAAGAAGGCTTTTTGCGCAGCGATACATCAATGATTCAGACTATTGGGCGTGCTGCGCGTAATGAACATGGGCGTGTAATTATGTATGCCGACCGCATTACCGATTCCATGCAGCGCGCTATTGACGAAACCGAACGCCGCCGTGAAAAGCAGGCGGCTTACAATAAAGAGCACGGCATTACGCCGAAAACCGTTTATAAAGAGCAGCGCCAGCTTATTAAGCTGACCAAAGTTGCCGAAGAAACGGAAATAAATGATTACAGCGAAAAGGCACTGAAAAAACGCAGCATCAAAGAAATTGAAAAACTGGCGCGCACGCTTGAAAAAGAAATGGCTGCCGCTGCCAAAGAGCTTGATTTTGAACGTGCGGCAGAACTGCGCGACAAGCTGATTATAACCAAAGGGCTGCTGGGCGAAAAACTTGTGCCTAAAAAACGCAAAAAATAGAGGGTAACATGAAAGACCAGATTATAGTTAAAGGAGCAAGACAGCATAATTTAAAAAATATTACCGTAGAAATACCGCGCGATAAACTGGTGGTTATTACGGGTTTAAGCGGCAGCGGCAAATCGTCGCTGGCGTTTGATACTATCTATGCAGAAGGGCAGCGCCGTTATGTAGAATCGCTTTCGGCTTATGCCCGCCAGTTTTTGGGGCAGATGGACAAGCCGGATGTTGATTATATTGAAGGATTGAGTCCTGCAATTTCCATTGACCAGAAAACAACCAGCCGCAACCCGCGTTCTACCGTTGGTACGGTTACGGAAATTTACGATTATTTAAGGCTGTTGTTTGCGCGCATTGGCGAGCCGCACTGCCCGAAGTGCGGGCGTTTGATTGAACGGCAGACCGTTCAGCAGATTGTAGACCGCGTGCTGGCAATGCCGCAGGGAACAAAATTTATGGTTATGGCGCCGCTTGTGCGCGGACGTAAGGGCGAACACGCCAAAATTATGGACCAAATGCGCAAAGCCGGCTATGTGCGTATGTTTGTTGATGGCGAAGTACGCACATTAGATGAAGAAATAAAACTTGAAAAAAATAAAAAACACAGCCTGTCAGTAGTAATTGACCGCCTGGCAGTGCGTGAAGGAATTACCCAGCGTTTGACGGATTCCGTAGAAACGGCGCTGAAACTTTCCGAAGGGCTTGTAGAAATTAACATCATTGGCGGCGGAACAGAACTTTTCAGTGAAAATTTTGCGTGCAGCGAATGCGGCATCAGCCTGCCGGAAATTGAACCGCGCCTGTTTTCGTTTAACAATCCGCTGGGGGCATGCCCTGCCTGCACAGGACTTGGCATGAATATGGAACTGGATAAATCGCTGATTATTCCGGATGGCAGCAAAACTTTTGCCGAAGGTGTTATTGCCGCGCTTTCTACCAATCAGGAAGCCTACCACATGAAACAGCTCACGGCAGTGCTTGCCCATTACGGCTATTCGCTTGATACCGTATGGAATGACCTGCCGAAAGATATACAGGAAATTTTATGGCACGGCAGCGGCGAGCAGAAATTTACCTTTTGGTATGAAAATTTGCAGGGTGAAGTTAAAAAACATAACACACCGTTTGAAGGCATTATTCCGCTTTTGCGCCGCCGTCACCGCGAAGCGTTCAGCGAACGCATGCGCCTTGATATTGAAAGTTTTATGACCAGTACGCCCTGCCCGGTGTGCCATGGCGCACGTTTAAAACCTGAGGTGCTGGCAATACTTGTAGGCGGCAAAAACATTTGCCAGGTTACGGCGCTGACCGTGCGTGATGCAATTAACTTTTTTGAAACGCTTAACCTTACGGAACGCCAGCAGTTTATTGCCCGTCAGATTTTAAAGGAAATTCTGGCGCGCCTGCGTTTTTTAAATGACGTAGGGCTGGAATATTTAACACTGGACCGTGCTGCCGGAACATTAAGCGGCGGCGAAGCGCAGCGTATCCGTCTGGCCACGCAGATAGGCAGCGGCCTTGTTGGCGTGTTGTATATTTTGGACGAACCTTCCATCGGCCTGCATCAGCGTGATAACAGCAAACTTCTGGCAACTTTGCAGCACTTGCGCGATTTGGGCAACACGCTTTTGGTTGTTGAACATGACGAAGAAACCATGTATGCTGCCGACCAGATTATTGATATTGGCCCCGGTGCAGGCGAACATGGCGGCAACGTTGTAGCGCAGGGAACCGCAGAAGAAATAAAACTGGTGGAAAATTCTGTAACAGGCCAGTATTTAAGCGGGCGTAAATTTATACCTGTGCCCAAAAAACGCCGTGAAGGCGATGGACGTTTCATAGAAATTATCGGTGCTAAAGCCAATAACCTTAAAAATATAGATGTAAAAATTCCTTTGGGTGTATTTACCGTTGTTACCGGCGTTTCCGGCAGCGGCAAATCCACGCTGATTAATGATATTTTATATAACGCGCTTGCCGCAAAACTGCATGGCGCACGTCTGCGCCCGGCAGAGCATAAGGAAATTAAAGGGCTGGAAAATATCGACAAAATTATTAATATCGACCAGTCTCCGATTGGCAGAACGCCGCGCAGCAACCCGGCAACCTATACAGGCGTGTTTGATTTTATCCGCGAATTGTTCAGCCAGACCAATGAAGCCAAAATGCGCGGCTATAAACCGGGGCGTTTCAGCTTTAACGTAAAGGGCGGGCGCTGTGAAGCCTGCCGCGGCGACGGCATGAACAAAATAGAAATGAACTTTTTGCCGGACGTTTACGTACCGTGCGAAGTCTGCCACGGAGCACGTTACAACCGTGATACTCTGGAAGTGCATTATAAAGGTAAAAGCATTGCCGAAGTGCTTGATATGACGGTAACTGAAGCGTGCGAATTCTTTAAAAACCTTCCGCGTATTTCGCGCAAGCTGCAAGTGCTGGAAGACGTCGGTCTTGGCTATATTCATTTGGGACAGGCGGCAACTACTTTAAGCGGCGGCGAAGCGCAGCGCGTTAAGCTGGCAACGGAACTCAGCCGCCGCAGTACGGGCAAAACCCTGTACCTTTTGGATGAACCTACTACCGGCCTGCACATTGCCGATGTACACAAACTGCTTGACGTTTTGCAGCGCCTTGTGGAAGCGGGCGACAGCGTTGTTGTTATTGAACACAATCTGGATGTTATTAAAACTGCCGATTATTTAATAGACCTTGGCCCCGAAGGCGGCTTCGGCTCAACAGGCACAAAGTAAAAAAATCCATCTTGCAACATGCCAAAGGCATAAGCAAGATGGATTTTTTATCCCACCACATTTCATAGCCACCCCGGTCACACATCAACAGCCCGCCTTGCAACATGCCGAAGGCATAAGCAAGGCAAGAAAGAATTAACGTAGATTGGAACCGGCAGCATATTATTGTGCGAGTCCTCATGGCGGCTGTACCTAGTGGGAGTAAATGCCGCTCTATACAGAGTTTATTACGGTGAGAGAAAACAAA
>USHB01000067.1 GCA_900554395.1 uncultured Phascolarctobacterium sp. | reverse complement strand
GCCGCTGTGGCAGCAGGCATATATTATGCATCATCACGTGCCGAAAAAGACGTAGAGGATAGCGGCGTTACAGGACAGAAGCAGATTGAGCTTTTAGAGGAATCGAAAGCTGCCCAGAAAGCTGTTGACGATATTTTGCTGACCCGCGATAACTGGCAGCTTACTGATAACGGACGCAAACAGCAGGAAGAAGAACAGGCTTCCGGCGTAAAAGTAATCTGGAATAAACGCGAACTTGCTATTGGCGTTCCTGCCGCAACAGAACTGCGCGATGCAGCAGGCTGGCTTAGTGATAAACTTGATGGAAGCAGGCTCAAAACTGTGCGCCTTGAAGAAACAACTTATAATGACTGGGATGCGGCAAGGCTTGATATTGCCATCAGCACCAAAGCAGGCGAAGGCACGAAAGAGTTTGTGACGGATACGGTTTATTTTTACCACAACCTTAATCTGGATAAACCGGATAAGGACATAAAAAAGGAAACACCCAAACGCAGCCACCACGGCAAACTTGCGGTAATTATTGATGACTGCGGTTATGATGTTGACCTTGTGCAGCGCCTTGTTGATTTGCATGCGCCGTTCAGTTTTGCCATTATTCCGTACCGTGATTTCAGCAGTGATTCGCTGCATGTAATTAATGGCGGTGGACAGGTTGCCATGCTGCACCTGCCGATGGAACCGATGAACGCTTCTGCCATGAGCGAGGGCAAAAGTACTGTTTTAACCAGCATGGATGATAAACGCATTATGCAGCTTACGCGTGAAATGGTTGAAAGCCTGCCCGGCATCAGCGGCGTTAATAACCATCAGGGCAGCAAGGCCACCAGTGATGAACGCACTATGCGCGCAGTGTTAAAAGAACTTAAACGCCAGGGAATGTTTTTTGTAGACAGCAACACTTATGCCAAATCGCTTGGCGATAAACTGGCAGCAGGCATGGGCATACCGACAGGCCGCAACAACATCTTTTTAGACAACAGCACCAATGAAGATGAGATAATCAAAAGAATCTGGCAGGCTGCGGCTATTGCCGATAAATACGGCAGCGCCATTGCAATTTGCCACGCCCGTCCGCATACCGTTAACGCATGGGAGCAGGTTATAGATGAAGTAAAGGCTTCCGGGCTGAAACTGGTGCCTGTCACAGAAGTTTTACACTAAATACACTTACAGTATTTGAAAATTAATCTTTAAATTGTTATAATATTTAATAGGGCTTTGCCTTAAATGCTTTTTAATGTTTTGTTTTTTTATGAAGGAGGACACTACTTATTATGAAAACAGCTTTTTTAATGACAGCACTGACCGTGCTTTTGGTGCTTATCGGCGATTATTTCGGCGGTTTGCAGGGCATGATTGTGATGCTGAGCATTTCGGTAATCATGAACTTTTATGCTTACTGGAACAGTGATAAAATGGTGCTGAGGCACTATAACGCCCGCGAGGTCGATGCACAATCCGCACCGGCATTATATAAAATGGTGCAGGAGCTTGCGCGCCGCGGCAATCTGCCGATGCCCAAAGTTTATATTATCGACAGCCCCGTGCCCAATGCTTTTGCAACGGGCCGCAATCCGGAACACGCTGCCGTTGCCGTAACCACGGCACTGTATGATGTGCTTGACAAACGTGAAATTGCAGGTGTTTTGGGCCACGAACTCAGCCACGTTAAACACAATGATATTTTAATCAGCACCATTGCCGCAACAATGGCAGGTATTATTACCACCATTGCCCAGTGGGGCATGTTCTTGGGCGGCGGCCATCAGGATGACGAAGGCAATAATGGCGGCAACTTTATTGTTACTCTGCTGATTATGATTCTGGCTCCTATCGCCGCAGCGCTTATTCAAATGGCGGTATCCCGCTCCCGCGAATATCTTGCCGATGAAGGCGGTGGTGAACTTTGCGGCGACCCGGACGCACTGGCTGATGCGCTTTTGAAAATTGACGCTTATGCACAGCGCCGCACCATGCCGGGCGCAACCGAAGCTACTGCGCATATGTTCATTGTATGCCCGTTCAGCAGAAAAACTATGCAGCAGATGTTCAGCACTCACCCCAGCACGGAAGAACGTGTAGCACGTCTGCGTGAACAGGCTGCCGAAATGAAAAGACACGGAGGCCGTTAATATATGGATAAGAAAACTAAACTGGCTTGGCTGAAAAGATATTCTGAAACCAATGCCGTATCCGGTTTTGAAGCTCCGATGAAAGAGCTTATGCAGGAACGGCTTGCAGGCAAAGCCGAAGTAAGCTATGATAAACTTGGCAGCGTGGTATTTACCAGTGCTGCATCCGACGAAAATGCGCCTAAAATTATGCTGGCAAGCCATATGGACGAAATTGGTTTTATGATTAAGCATATTACCAAAGACGGATTTTTAAAATTTGTCTGCCTTGGCGGCTGGTGGGAACAGGTTATGCTGGGCCAGCGTGTAACCGTGCACGGCAGCAAAGGTGACTTGGTTGGTGTTATCGGCAGCAAGCCGCCCCATATTTTAACGCCTGAAGAACGCACCAAAGTTGTGCAGAAACGCGATATGTACATTGATATTGGCGTTAAAGACGAAAAAGAAGCACGCAAACTCGGCGTGTTTGAAGGCTGCCCCGTTACGCCTTATGCCGAAATGGCAGTTATGGCAGATGGCAAAACGCTGCTCGGCAAAGCATGGGATAACCGTATCGGCTGCGCCGTTATGGCAGATGTTATGGATAATATTTCCGCCAAAAAGCATCCCAACACAGTTTATGGCGTTGCAACAGTGCAGGAAGAAGTTGGGCTGCGCGGCGCGCAGACCAGTGTTAATCTGCTGAAACCGGATGTTGCTTTTGTAATTGATACCTGTGTTGCAGGCGGTACTCCTGGCGTGGCGGATGATGTTGCTCCGGCAAAAATCGGTGGCGGCATAGCTATTACCATTTATGATGCCGGTATGATTCCCAATACTTCGCTGCGCGATTTTGCGGCTAAAGTAGCCAAAGATTTAAAAATACCTACGCAAATCAGCATTTCTGAAGGCGGTGCAACTGACGGCGGACGCATACATTTGCATGGGGACGGCGTTTTAACTTTAACGTTCAGCATTCCGACCCGTTATATCCACAGCCATCAGTCCATCATCCATATGGATGATTATGAAGGCGCAGTAGAACTTATTACTGCCATGATTGAAAAACTGGACAGCAAAAAGTACCAGGAACTTTTAAAGGGCTAAAATCGTTTAACGATTTAGTATAAAATTATTACAAAGAAGAATAGGAGCGATTTTAAATGCAGCAGACACTCGTACTTGTTAAACCTGACGGAGTAAGAAAAAATCTTATCGGTGAAATTATTTCCCGTTTTGAACGCCGCGGCCTGAAAGTTTCCGCTTTGAAACTTGTTAAAATGACCGATGAACAGGCTAAATTCCATTATGCTGAACATGAAGGCAAACCCTTCTTCGGCGAACTGGTTGATTTCATCACTTCCGGTCCGGTTGCCGCTATGGTAATCTCCGGCGAAAACGCTATTAAAGCAGTACGCGGCCTGATGGGCGCAACCAACCCGCTGGAATCCGTACCGGGCTCCATCCGCGGCGATTTTGCACTGTCCATCGGTGAAAACATTGTTCATGGCAGCGACAGCGAAGAATCCGCAAAACGCGAAATTAACAACTTCTTCAAACCCGAAGAAATTTACTAAGATTAAGATTAATGATTGTTCCCGAAGGAGGGCGGCAGCATGACGAAAGCAGCGGTTTATACAAGAACAGGCGATAAAGGCACCACCGGCCTTTATACCGGCGAGCGTGTTTCCAAGCACAGCCTGCGCGTGGAAGCGTACGGCACAGTTGACGAAATTACTTCGGCACTGGGATTGGCGCGCGCAACAGTAACAAGGCAGGATGTAAAAGGGACTATTTTAAAAATCCAGCAGCTTTTAATGTCGCTGATGGCCGATATTGCAAGCATGAATCTGCCTGAACCGTACATTAAAGAGGAACATGTAAAAATGCTGGAAAGCACAATTGATAAATATGATGCTATGCTGGAACCGCTGGGGCATTTTATTATTCCCGGAGATACCCTTGGCGCGGCAGCGCTTGATATTGCCCGAACCACTACCCGCAGGGCAGAACGCTGCGCATTGCGTCTGGCAGAAGAAGAACCTGTTAACCAGCAGGCGCTGATTGCATTGAACCGTTTATCTGATTTGTGCTTTATCCTGGCAAGGGTAGAAGCCGAAGTTGGCGCTAAATAAAGTTTAATAATGCAAATACAGCAGCCGCCGCATTTGCGGCGGTTTTGCTTTTTAGGAGATAGATGAAGTGAAAAACTGGAAAATTATTTTGGCTATATTAACTGCCAATGTTGTTTTTATGTCGGCCAGTTATACAATGCTGATACCTTTTTTGCCGATGTATCTGATACGTGAATTAGGCGTGCCGCAAAGCGATGTTAAAATGTGGTCGGGCGTGGTGTTTTCCGTTACGTTTTTAATAGGCGGCATTATGGCGCCAATTTGGGGCAAAATGGCAGATAAACACGGTAAAAAGCCGATGGCGATACGCAGCGGTTTAGGACTGGCGCTTTCCTATCTTTTGGGCGGACTGGTAACAAGCCCAGAGCAAATGGTAGGCGTGCGCGTTTTGCAGGGGTTTGCCGCAGGTTTATGGTCTGTGTGCCTTGCCATTGCAACATCATCGGTACCGGTTGGCAAACTCGGTATGAGCCTTGGCATATTGCAGTCCGGCTTAACGGCAGGCAATGTTATAGGCCCGTTAATAGGCGGCATGCTTGCTTCGATGTTCGGCATGCGCACATCGTTTTATCTTGGTGCTGCCGTGCTGTTCATCATTACAATGGTTTTCTGGTTCTATATTCCTGAACCGCCCGGCAGCGGCAAAACGGAAGAAATTGATAATGAACCGGCTACGGCATTGTTAAAAAATCCTCCTATCCGCGAGGCACTCATTTGCTCCGGCATTGTACAGATGGTAATACTGTTAATTCAGCCAATCATCAGCCTTTATGTTGAGCAACTCTATGATGGCACGGATAACATTATTTTTATAGCCGGACTTGTATTTTCTCTGGTTGGCATAGCAAGCGCCATAACTGCGCCGTACTGGGGACGCTTTGGGCAGAACAGAGGGTTTTACCTGTCGCTGTCTTTATCATCTGTTGGCGCAGGCATTGTAATGATTTTGCAGGCCATGCCGGATTCTTTGATGCTTTTTGCGGTGCTTAATTTTACGGTAGGGTTATTTTTTGCGGGCATACATCCGTCAATCAGCGCTATTTTGGCCAATAAAACGGAACGCAACCAACGCGGACGCGTATTTGGCATGCTGTTTTCGGCGCAGCAGTTCGGCTCTATGATAGGCCCGCTGATAGGCGGTTTAATTGCTACATACCTGCCGCTTAACACGCTGTTTATCATCGGCGGCTGCATACTTTTGATAATTGCCTTTGGAATTTACCGCCGTCATCACAGTGAAGCTCCGGTTATGTAATGTTAAAATTCGGGCTGCATCGTAAGGAAACATCCTGCGGTGCAGTTTTTTATGTGAAACACTAAAAATTTTAAAATTGTATACAGAAATTTTGGCAAAAATGTTATATAATTATAGAGATTTAACAAAAAAGGCCTTTGCGCCGAAAAGTCAGGAAGGTTTTACCGCCGATGAGAACAACGTATTTAAAAATATATCAGGATGCTTTAAGGCATAACCTGCGTGCCATACGTGCTTTGGTGCCTAAACAGACAGAAACGGTTGCTGTTGTTAAGGCTAACGCCTATGGCTACGGCGCGGTGCTGGTGGCAGGCATGGCAATGGAAGAAGGCTATGAGGCGCTTGCCGTTGCCGTAACAAGCGAGGCACGGCAGCTGCGCGAGGCAGGTTTTAAGTGCCCGATTTACCTTTTGGGGCTTTTAATGCCGGATGAATACGAGGATGCTTTTGAAACTGATTCTATCATTCCAATCTGCGAATCGACCAATTTAAAGCTGTTGGACGAAACGGCAGCGCGTTTTGGCAAAACTGCCAGCGTAATGGTTGCGGTAGACAGTGGCATGAACCGTATTGGCGTGCAGGCGGAAGACGTACCTGCATTTTTAGAAGCCATCAAAGAGTATACCAATATTGCCGTGCATGGCTTTTTTACGCATTATGCCTGCGCCGATGGCGAAAGCCACGAACATGTAAAGTACCAGATGCACCGTTTTGAAAGCATGGTAAGGCAAATTCCTCATCCTGAAAGATATATTTTTACGGCAGCCACCAGTTCCACCACGCTGTATTTTCCGGAATCTTACTACGATGCAGTTCGTCCGGGGCAGATTATTTACGGCTACATGCCGGAAGGGCACCCGGAAACGCAGGAACGCGCTGCCAGGTTGCCGGAGTTTGAAAGCGCGCTGGGGCTTTTCAGCCGTGTAGTGCATGTTCACAAGATAAAAGCGGGCGACACCGTCGGCTACGGCGCAACTTATAAATGCAGCGAAGATATGTGGATTGGCACTGTGCCCATAGGCTATGCAGATGGTTACCCGCGCTGCCTTTCCAACGTGGGCGAAGTTTTAATCGGCGGCAGGCGTTATAAAGTGGCAGGCCGTGTGTGCATGGACCAGATTATGATTGAATTGGGGCACGAAACCGATGTTAAAGTTGGCGATGAGGTAGTGCTTATCGGCAGGCAGGGCAATGATGAGATTACTGTCAGCGATATAGCAAAACTTGCAAATACCCATCCGGACGAAATTTCCTGCCAGCTTACGCAGCGCATTCCGCGTATTTACTGCAATAAATACGAAAAATAAAAGCAAAATAAAAAAGCATCTGTTCTGAAGTTTTAGCTTCAAAGCAGATGCTTTAATTTTTATGTCTGTTACATTACAGGCGTCGGGTCAAGCGGGGTATCGGTTGCGCCGGGCTGTTCAAAAATAAATGCCGGGGAAGGATAGTAGAACTGGCAGTGCTGGAAGGCAACGGTTTCGGTGGAGAAACGTTTCAACAGCGCATAGGAAACGCGTTCTTCAAAATCAATAAGGTTATCTTTGTTAATATCTGCATCATCTACAATAACAAGCAGAAACGGGCTTACAACAGGAGCATTTTCGGGAAGCAGGCTTCTGTCGAGCGGAATGGAAGGTACTATACGCAGTTTGCCGATAACATCTTTGTTGTCATTTAAAACTCTTGCGGCATAAGTGTTTTCAAACAGAGTTTTGGCAAGTTTAAGTTCATAAGCATTGTTGTTTACCATTTATAACACATCCTTTGATTTAATAAGTTTATAATGCTTAATTGATTTTACTTAATAATGATAACATAGTTACAGTTTTTTTGCAAAAGTTAACATAAAAGCGCAGTTTTTAAAATGAATTCAAAAAGAATATTGTATACAAGAAATAAAATGCCAAAAATAAAGACAAGTTTGCAGGAATTTGTGAAAAAAAAGCGAATTTAACACTATACTTATGTGGCGTAATACCTGTTTACTTTTGAGGAGGATATTCGTTCACTATTTTTACAGGGGGGAAAATTATGAAAAAACTATTAGCCTTTTTAATGTCGATGA
>USHB01000066.1 GCA_900554395.1 uncultured Phascolarctobacterium sp. | reverse complement strand
TTGTAAATAGGTTTACCTATTCTAAAAAAAGAAACGGCTCCTGCATTTGCAAAAGCCGTTAATTATTAATTTTCAGCCAATATATTCACTGGCAGCAAGTGCTGCAACAGTGCCATCCGCCGCTGCGGTAGTTAACTGGCGTACTTTTTTGGTACGTCCATCGCCAGCGGCAAAAATGCCGGGGCAGGTTGTATGGCAGTCCTCACCGGCAACAATATAACCGGCAGGGTCAACTTCCACCACATTTTTAAACATTTCATTTTCCGGCATCTGGCCGATTGCCACAAATACACCGTCAACCGCAAGTTCAGATTTTTCTCCGGTAACTTTGTTTTGCAGTTCCAGCCCTTCAAGACGCTTATCGCCTTTCAAGCCCGTTACAACGGTATCAAGAATAAACTCAATATTTTCAGGTTTGTGAACTTTTTCTACAAGCTGCCTTTCTGCCCTGAACTCCTGACGGCGGTGAATAAGGTAAACCTTTTCTGCAAGCTGCGAAAGCACAACAGTATCATCAAGCGCAGTGTTGCCGCCGCCAATAACGGCTACTGTTTTGCCTTTGTAAAAAGCGCCGTCGCAAGTAGCGCAGAAAGAAATGCCTCTGCCAACAAATTTTTCTTCACCAGAAACGCCAATCGGACGCGGGCGTGCACCGGTTGCAATAATTACCGCTTTGGCATCATAATGCCCATCAGCAGTCAGCACACGTTTAATATCGCCATCAAGTTCTATGCCGGTAACTTTTTCGTACACAAATTCAGCACCGAATTTAACTGCCTGGTCATACAGTGCCGTAGCAAATTCAAAGCCGGCAATGTTATCAAAGCCCGGAAAATTTTCCACATGCGAAGTATTAACAATCTGTCCGCCGTGAATACCCTGCTCCAACACTTTTACGCTACGCCCGGCACGCCCGGCATAAACCGCTGCCGTCATACCGGCTGTGCCGCCGCCGATAATAATAATATCCGTTACTTTATCAGCCATAAAAACACCTTATTTCAGCATATTCAAAATAGCAGGTTTGGCCATTACGCCGCTTACGCTTTTTACAACCTGGCCATTTTCAAAAAGAATAAGTGTAGGAACAACTTCTACGCCATATTCATTGGTCAGTTCTTCCGCTTTATCAATATCAACTTTACAGATTTTTACATCCGTAACTTCATTTGCAAGCTGGTCGATAATCGGGCTGAGCATCTGGCACGGTCCGCACCAGGTTGCAAAAAAGTCAACCAGAACTTTGCCTTTTGCTTCCAAAACTTCTTTTTTAAAATCTGCTGCTTCCAAATGTAATGCTGCCATTTATATCACTCCTTAAAAATTATACTTTTTGATGTTTTAATCATAACATTTTTTGACCTTTTGTTCAATAGATTTACAGCAATATTCGGACAAAATCACAAACAATTTACATTTGCAGTAAATAATTTTTATTGTAAAGCGGCAAAATAAAAACCCCAAAGCCTTAAACTTTGGGGTTATGCGCAAATTACATTGCTTCTTCAACCGGATATACGCTGATTTGGCGTTTGTCGCGGCCTTTGCGTTCAAATTTAACGCGGCCTTCAACTTTAGCGTAGATGGTGTAATCTTTACCCATGCCTACGTTGTTGCCGGGATAGAAGCGGGTACCACGCTGGCGCACGATGATGCTGCCTGCGGTAACGAGCTGGCTTTCATGCGCTTTGGTGCCGAGACGCTGAGAGTTGGAGTCACGTCCGTTGTGAGAGCTACCGGTACCTTTTTTATGTGCATGTAATTGAAGAATCAGTTCAAACATCGGTATTCACCTCCTGATGGCTTGCACTTTGACAAACTGCGGGAACTGGCGTTCCACGCTTTGCAGCGCAAGATACATGGTTTCAAGTATTGCCTGCGTGCTGCTGTTAGTTTTGTCAAGTTCTAATGTAAAGATGCCGCTTTCTTCGTCAACTGTATAATGCGGCTTAAGTTTAAGGTAACGCTCCAAACCGATAAGCGGAGCCTGAGTCAGTACGGAAACCGAATTGCAGACAAGGTCATAACCGTCCTCATCCTCACATCCGGCATGCCCGGCTACCTCATACGAGATAATATTTCCGTTTTTATCACGGCAAATACTGACTTTAACCATTATGCTTCAATTTTGGAGATTTCTACTTTAGTAAACGGCTGACGATGGCCCTGGCGTTTACGGTAGTTGGATTTAGCTTTGTATTTGAAAACGAGGATTTTTTCGCCTTTGCCCTGCTCTACAACTTTAGCAGTAACTTTTGCGCCTTCAACTACAGGCTGGCCGATTTTAACATCAGCATCGTTAACTACGGTAAGAACTTCGTCAAATACAACTTCGCTGCCAGCTTCTGCATTAAGTTTTTCAACGTTTAATACATCGCCTTCAGCTACGCGGTACTGTTTACCGCCGGTTTTAATAACTGCGTACATTTATTTGCACCTCCCTTGTAATATACTCGCCAAATACGGTACTCCTTCGGAGTTTACGGAACCTCTCTGCGCGGTTGGGGACAGACTCAATCAGTCTATACTGGAATAATTTACCACAACCAGCGTCATTTGTCAACACCGGTATTATCCAAAAGAGAAAAAGTTTCAAGTTGCAAACGCGGTTCTGCCGTTACGGCAAGCGTGCAGTTCAGTTCTTTTTCCCACTGGCGCATAACCTTATGGTTCAGCCATTCGGCAAGCCATGGGCTGACCATAATCAAAATGCTGCGCGGCGCACATGGTTTCGCCAAAAGCGTGCGCAGGCGGCGTTTTATCTCAAGTCCTATTGTTTCCTGCGACTGCACCCTGCCGCTGCCCTGGCATACCGGACACGGCGCATACAGTACCGCAGAAAGATTCTGGCGCGCTTTTTTGCGTGTTATTTCTACCAGATTAAGCACCGTCATATCCTGTACGCAGGGTTTCATTTTGTCTGCCTGCAGCGCTTCTTCTAACAGCGCCATGATTTCCTCGCGGTATTCTTTTTTATCCATGTCGATAAAATCAACTACAATAATGCCGCCAATATCACGCAAACGTAATTGCCGCGCTATTTCCGCCGCCGCTTCGCGGTTAATCTGCATTACTGTTTCGGCAAGGCTTTCCCGTCCGCTGAAATGTCCGCTGTTCACATCTATAACCGTCATTGCCTCGGTATAATCAATAATCAAGTAACCGCCGCTCGGCAAATCAACACGCCTGTCGCTGATGGAAGCAATATCATCGCTGAGACGGTAATAAGTAAAAATATCAGTCTGTTTATCATGCAGCGTCAGTTTGCACCGTTCTTCCGCAAGCCCCTGCAAAAGTTCTTCCAGACGTTTATAAACGGCGGCATCATCTACAATAACTTCATCTACACCGGCGTTTAAATAATCTCGCACAATGCGGACGGAAATATCCAGTTCACGATGCAGAACCTGCGGATTTTTGGCAAGCTTTGCGCGCGCCTGAATAACCTGCCAGTCTGTTAAAAGCTGCTGCAAATCCCGGCGCAGTGCTTCTCCCGCCGCACCTTGCGCATTGGTGCGGATTACCACGCCAACCTTGCCGCCGGTTACATCTTCCGCAATTTGTTTCAGGCGGGCACGCTCGGCGCTTTCTGTAATTTTACGCGAAATGCCGATATATGCAGCACCCGGCAAAAGCACTGCATAGCGCCCCGGCAGCGATAAATCAAGCGTAGCCGTAGGGCCCTTGGTGCCGCGCGCATCTTTGGTAATTTCCACCAGCACTTTCTGTCCTTCGGTAACAACGGCTTTATCGCCAAGATACAAAAACGCGTTTTTATCCAGCCCAATATCAATAAATGCAGCCTGTATGCCGCGCACCACATTGCACACCCTGCCGGAGAAGATACTGCCAACAAGCTGCGAATTGCTTTTGCGTTCTACAATATATTCCATTAACCTGCCGTTTTCCGCAATACCCATGCGGGTTTCTTCCGGGTTTACCGCAGAAATAATTATCTTAGCCGTAGCAGGCACCCTCTTTCAAAAAAATCAATGCTCAGTGCGTTCCATGTACAACTGTAATGCCTGCCTGTGTAAACTCATCTTCAAGTTTTTTAATCACCGGGCAGATAACGCGGTTGCCGTTTTCATCTTTCGGCATTGTGCAGTTGCTTAAATGAAGCGCATCTGGGTTAAGTTTTTTTATGCGCTCAACTTTTTTATTAATCCCCTCCTGATTGGGAAGTTTATTTTCTTCACAACCGTTGCAGGTAAAAAAGGCAACAGCCTGTAATTGTTCATCTCCATAACGCTCAAACGCGCCTGTTTTTTCATTCATGGCACGCAGGCAGCCGCTGCCAGTACAGGAAGCACTTACTCTCAGACAGCGCAGTACAGCAATTTTTTTCATTTTATTCCTCCATAAAAATCAAACATCTTTTAATTTTTTATTTTCCAAGCGTTTTTTTACGGCATCAGAAAGCAGCGCATAACATACAGAGCATAGCGGTACGCTGATTATCATGCCCGTAATGCCAAACAACCCGCCGCCGACAGTTACAGCAGCCAAAACCCATAGGCCCGATAAGCCTACCGACTTGCCAACTACACGGGGATACAAAATATCACCCTCAATGCGCTGCAAAACAATAAAGAAAATTATAAACGGCAGCACTTTTTCCGGCTGCGAAATAAGTATAAAAACGCAGCCGATAACGGCGCTTACCATTGTGCCGATAATAGGCACCAGAGCCAGAAAAGCTACCAGTGCGGAAATTACAAGCGCATAAGGCATACTTAAAATAAGCATACCTGCAAAACACATCAGCCCAAGCAAAAATTCTTCCAAAAGCTGCCCGCCCACAAAACCGGCAAACACTTTTTTAGAAAGCGCAGCGGCATTAAGCAAATATTCGGCATTTTCCCTGCTGCAAAACGCATATACAGCGCGGCGGCTGCTGTGCGCCAGGCGTTCTTTATCCAGCAAAATATAAATGGCAAATACCACGCCGATAACTACGTTGGTAATAGTACCGACAAAAGATGTAGTCATATTCCATGTACGTGAAAGCAGCGTGCCCTTATTGCTCTCCCAAAAAACAATAGCCGCGTTGGTCAGTTTTTTCCATTCCTGCTGAATATAAGCAATATCATTATCAGATAAATTCCATACAGCTATCCGCTCATGCAGATAAACGTTAAACCGAGTCAGCGCTTCAGGCACTTTTGCTGCCAGAACTTTAAGGCTGTTGTGCAGTTCCGGCACAACATTAATAAATAAAAGTACAACAATGCCTGTTATCAGCGCAAAGCTGAGCGTAAGGCAAACCGGACGTTTGGCAGCGCTAAACCTGCCTTTAAACGCAATTTGCCAACCTGTTTCCAAGTGGGCAAGCAGTACATTAACAACAAAAGCGATAGCGCCGCCCAAAATAAAAGGCATTAAAATATTAACTGCGCCGCCTAAAATTTTTAATGTTATTTCATAATTCCACAAAGCCCATATTAAAATTATTGCGGCGAGCCATTCCCGCCAAAGTGGTTTTTGCATAATTATCTCCGCTTAAGTTTAATAAGCTAATTGTAACATAAAAAACTGCTTCTGCAAAATAAAAGCTAAAGCATGCGCACCAAGATTGTACAAAACACTTAATTGTGGTATAATGCAAATGTTATAGTGCGCCTGTAGCTCAGTGGATAGAGCAGCGGCCTCCGGAGCCGCGTGCGGTGGTTCGATTCCACTCAGGCGTACCAGATTATAAAAAATTTAGCCTGCTTTTGCAAACGCAAAGGCAGGCTGTTTTGTTATTTATTATAGTTTTAAAAATTAATTGTCAATTTCTGTTTTTCCTAAATTATGCAGTAAAAGTTCTACAAATTTATGAGCATCAGCATTTAAGGCAACTTTAGCAGTTACAGGTGCCTGTGATTTTTTAGTGTTATGAAAATCTGCAACCATTCTTCCATCGCAGATGCCGCCGGAAATATCAATATCAACATTAGCATCAGCCAGTTCGGTTACAACACTCGGGTCAATCAAATAAGCAACCGCTAAAGCATCGTGAATAGGAGCCATGTGGTTTTCATAACGATACAATACTTTTTCGCCAACAGTACCAGCGGTATGGCGCAGTTCAAAATTATTTTCAGATACATCGTTAACTTTTAAGTTTGCAATGCGTAATTTTTGCAATTTGGCAGCCGTTTGCGCAGCAGGCGTACCAAGTTCCGCCAGTTTGTCGCACTCTTCATCGGTAATGCAGGCGCGCCATGTTGCATCAAGCGGCAAAATAACTTTCGGAATTTTGCTGTCCATTACAATTTTTGCAGCTTCCGGGTCTGCATAAAAATTAAATTCTGCCGAAGCACTGGCGTTGCATCCTGTATGTCCGCCGCCCATAATAACAATTTGCTTGATTTTTTCTTCAAGGCTCGGTTCAATGCGCAAAGCCATTGCAACATTGGTAAGCGGACCAACAGCCACAAGGGTTATATCGCCTTCCGATTTCATAAAAGTATCTACCAGATAAAATACTGCATGTTCCGGCTGCGTTTTAATGGTTGCTTCCGGCAGAGGAAGAAAATCTCCGTGGCAATCATTTAAAGTAACACGGGGCAAATTAGGTTTGCGCCCTGGAATATTGTTACAGATAATAGGGTTAGCACAGCCGCGGTAAACAGGTACATCTGCTTTTAAAAACTCCACAAGACGAAGGGCGTTTTCGGTAGTTTTAGGCACAATACGGTTACCGTTTACCGTAGTAATGCCAAGCAGTTTTACTTTTTCACTGTAAAGTGCCAGCATAATGGCAATGGCATCATCAGAACCCGGGTCACAATCAAGTACAAATTTTTTCTTATCCATAAATAACCACTCCTTTTTTTAAATAGTAAATACGTAAGAAGCTGCAATATTAACAATAAATGCCAAAACAAGCAGCGGCGCACTGCGCTGAACAAGCTGCATCGGCTCAACACCGGCAACACCCGCAATAGCTATAACGGCACCGCATACAGGTGAGCAGGCACGCCCAAGGGCAGTGCTTAACTCCATAGGCAAAATCAGCGTCACGGCAGGTATGCCAAGTTTAGCTGCAATTTCCGGCATTAACGGCCCGAAGGCAAAAAACGGAGCCGCCCCACTGCCCATAATAACAGCAAAGGCAAAAGTAATAAACGATAAAAACGCCATAATTAAAAATACTGCGCCATCCATTTCGGAAATATAGTTAGCAAAAATAGTAATACCGCCCAATGTTTTAATACCGGCTGCAAACACAGACGCAGAAATAATAATTGCCACTACCGATACAAAAATATCAGCCATGGCACGCAAAATAATCGTAATATCTTTCGGAATTTCACTGCGGTCGCTGCGGCGGATAAACTCTATTACAAAAGTAAAAAACATCCCCAAAACATTGGCCGTAATTACATCAATTTTTGTTTCCGGCACAAAATAGTCAATAAAAATAATTGCCAGCGGAACAACCGGCAAAAGCGCATAAGCAACCGGTACATCAGGATTATTAATAACAGATGCTTCCTGCGCAACATATTTGCCTTTCACTCTGTCCCGGTTATCCATATATTTATAATAAACAGGAATACACAGCGCAATAACCGCAATGATGCACAATGTAACAGTAAACTGATAGTTTATAAACAAATCTACCACATTCATTTTCAAAACGCCGGACATAAAAATGGTAGAACCATCATTCGGACCATAATCAATACAAATAAGCGCCATGACAGAAGCTGCTGTCA
>USHB01000065.1 GCA_900554395.1 uncultured Phascolarctobacterium sp. | reverse complement strand
AGGATTTCCAGGCCATCATTGATGAGGCAGAGAAGGATCTGCGCGAACTGATGCAGATTCCCGACGATTACGAAATTTTATTTATTCAGGGCGGCGGCAGTTTGCAGTTTTTAATGACCGCAGCCAACTTTTTTACAAAACAACGCGCAGCTTATACCAACACCGGCGTTTGGGCAAAAAAAGCCATGGCTGAAGCCAAACGCTATGGCGAAGTTTATGAAGCCTGCACAAGCGCGGACAAAAACCACAGTTACATTCCGGATAAACTGGAACTTAAACCGGACACTTCTTACCTGCACATAACTGCCAATAATACTATTTACGGCACCGAATGGCAGAATTTTCCGGATATTAATGTGCCAATTATCTGCGATATGTCAAGCGATATTCTCTCCCGTCCGGTTGATGTAAAAAAATTCAGCCTCATCTACGCCGGCGCGCAGAAAAACCTTGGCCCTGCAGGCGTGGTAATTGTAATTGTGAAAAAAGCGTTTTTAGAAACAGCGCGGCAGGATTTACCGCCGATGTTAAGCTACCAGAACTATGCCGCCAACGATTCACTGTACAACACGCCGCCGGTATTTGCCATTTACATGGTAAACAAAACCCTGCACTGGATTAAAGCCCAGGGCGGCGTAAATGCCTTAGCCGAACGCAACCGTGCAAAAGCGCAGCTTATTTATGACGTTATTGACAACAGCAACGGCTTTTACCACGGCCATGCCGAGAAAAACAGCCGCAGCTTAATGAATATTACATTTAACCTGCCCACGGCAGAACTGGAAAAAGATTTTATCGCCGAAGGCAAAAAACGCGGCTTTACAGGCATTGGCGGACACAGGCTTGTCGGCGGCTGCCGCGCATCCTGCTACAACGCGGTAACGCTTGAAGCGTGCCGCGCCCTGGCAGATTTTATGAAGGAATACCAAACAAAACATGCATAAACGGAGGATGAAAACAATGGCCATGAGAATACTTGTAAGCGACGATGTAAGCGACAAAGGCGTAGCGCTGCTGCGTGAACATTTTGATGTTGATGTAAAAACCAATCTGCCCACAGAAGAACTGCTGAAAATTATCGGCGAATATGACGGGCTTGTAACCCGCAGCCAGACGCAGGTAACCAAAGAAGTTATTGACGCTGCCAAAAATTTAAAAGTTATCGGCCGTGCAGGCGTCGGCGTAGATAATATTGACCTGCCTGCCGCAACGGCACGCGGCATTGTAGTGCTTAACGCGCCGGAAGGCAACACCATTGCCGCCACTGAACACACTGTTGCCATGATGATGGCCATGACCCGCCACATTCCGCAGGCGCATGCTTCCATTCAGGCGGGCAAATGGGACAGAAAAAGTTTTGACGGCATTCAGGTGCAGGGCAAAACGCTGGGCATTATCGGCGTTGGACGCATTGGCAGCCGTGTAGCGCTGCGCATGCAGGCTATGGAAATGACCACCATCGGCTACGACCCTTATATTACCGAAGAACGCGCTCAGCAGGTTGGCGTGGAACTGGTGCCTTTTGAAGAACTTTTGGCAAAATCAGATTACATCACCATCCACACCCCGCTCACCAAAGAAACACACAACATTATTAACGCCGAAGCCATTGCCAAAATGAAAGATGGCGTACGCATTGTTAACTGCGCCCGCGGCGGCTGCGTTGATACCGAAGCCCTTGCCGAAGCGCTGAAAAGCGGCAAAGTTGCCGGCGCAGCTATCGACGTATATCCGGAAGAACCGCTGACACCGGAAAACAATCCCTTTATTGGCATGCCGCAGGTTGTGCAGACCCCGCACCTTGGTGCCAGCACCATTGAAGCGCAGATTGGCGTTGCCGTTGACGTTGCTTACGGCGTTATCGACGCGCTGGAAGGCAAACCGGTAATGACCGCCGTTAACATGGCGCCTATTCCCAAAAGCGTGGCTTCCGTCATTGCCCCCTACTTTAAACTGGCAGAACGCATGGGCACCATTGGCATCTACCTTGCCGAAGGGCCTATTAAAGGCGTGGAAATTGAATACACCGGCGAACTTGCACAAACAGAAACTCAGGCACTCACTACTGCCTTTTTAAAAGGCCTTTTAAACCCCATCCTGCAAGACAGCGTAAACTTTGTAAATGCTCCGGGCATTGCCAAAAAACGCCATTTACAGGTACGCGATATAAAATCGCACCGCACGGGCTATTTTTCTACCGCGATAAATGTTAAAATAGTAACTGAAAAGGGCGAGCATACGCTTACCGGCACACTGTTCGACGGCAAGGAAGCCAAAATTGTACAAATCGACCGCTTCCGCCTTGACTTTAAACCGGAAGGCTACCTTTTGCTTGCACCGCACACCGATAAGCCCAACATGATTGGCCAGATTGCCACCATTCTTGGCAGCGCAGGCATCAACATTAACGGCATGCAGGTAGGCAGCACCGCTATCGAAGGCACTAACTTAATGGCTATTGCCACCGGCGGCGATATTCCTAACGACATCATGCTCAAACTGCGCGGCATCGAAGGCATTATCGATGTAAAACTGATAAACTGCGAGGGATAATTATGGTACGCATAATTTTAATCCGCCACGGCGAAACCAACTGGAACATACAAGGACGCTACCAGGGGCAGGAAGATACGCGCCTGAGTGAACGCGGTTTTGAACAGGCAGGCATGCTGGCACACGGTCTTAAGGATGTACCTTTAGATATGTGCATTTCCAGCCCGCTTAAACGCTCTTACCTTACCTGCAAGGCCTGTGCCGATTTGCACCACCTGCCAGTACACACCGATGACCGCCTGACAGAAATTAACCATGGCAAATGGGAAGGCGAACTTGCCTGCGAAATTGAAGCGCGCTATCCCGAAGAATTTAAAATGTGGCATACCGAACCTCATAAAGTGCAAATGCCGGAAGGCGAAAATTTGGAGGACGTGCGTAAACGCGTCCGTGCCGCATTTGATGAATTTGCCCAAAAATATGACGGCAAAACGCTGCTGGTTGCTGCACATGATGCAGTTAACAAAGCTATTATATGCGATTTGCTCGGGCTTGATATAAGCCGTTTCTGGTATGTTAAGCAGGATAATGCCTGCATTAATGTGCTTGAATGTAAAGACGGCGTCTGGCGGCTGGTGCTTTTAAACAGCACTGCACATTTAGGCTATCTTTACAGCGGCATTGAACAGGCAGGGCTGTAAAAAATTAAAAACCGGGAGCAAAACTCCCGGTTTTTTTATATGCCAAAATAAACTATCATTCATTGCTTTGATAATAAAAAATCTGTTTGATTATTTTCGCGCTACAGGCCTACTATCGTCAACAGCTTACCATTTGCCGTTATGTATCCTGTCCTTAACGTCAATAACTTTCTGCGGCGGTATAAAAGCATCCGGCTCAGGGTACCCAACAGCCAAAAAGCATGGCATTTCATAATCTTCCGGCACGCCAGCCAATTTTTTAACGTGAGCGCTTTCGTTATGAATAGGTATGCGGAATGCACACGCCAAACCCTCTGCCGTAGCCGCTAAAAATATATTTTCCAATGCCGCCCAGGCAGATGCAAAATAGTTCAGCGAAGATTGTTCCTCCGGTTTGCACAAGGGGCAGCCCAACTGGCGGTAAAACGGCAAAACAAGGCAGTTGCTTTGCAGAAGCATTTTTTGTTGTTTGGGCAGCGCATCAACAAACATTTTACATTCATCCGCATCCATAACGGCACGGCCTGCCTCAAGCCCTGCCTGCTGAATTTTTTGCGTATTTTCCGTAACAGGAGCAATAAATTGCATAATGTTTTCACGCCCGCGCACAACTACAAATTCAAGCTGATGCAAATGGTCGTTACTCGGTGCCTTAAACGCAGCTCCCAGCACTTTTTTCAGTAGTTCATCACTAACTTCCCTGTCCGTAAAATCGCGTATTGTCCTGCGTTTTTCCAAAACCTCATAAAAATCCATAATACTGCCCCCTATTTTATTACGTTAAATTTTCGTTCCATCAAATGCGAAAACTTTTCCGTAAGCTGCACCAGTTCAGCAATTTCCGCACCGTCCATTGCCGCCATGGCATCAATTTCAGCATCCGCAGCAGGCTGTATAACCTGCCGCACATACTTTGTCCCTTCCGCTGTCAGGCGGATTATTTTCTGCCGCCTGTCCTCTGCCGATTCTGCCAGCGTTAAATAACCAAGCTGCATAAATTTTTTTATAATGGCGCTTATTGTCTGCTTTGTTGCCGACATGCGCTCACAAATTGCTGCCTGCGTACACCCGGCCGGCGCAAACCAGATAATATCCAGCACAAAAAGTTCGTTGGTTGTAAGGTTAAAACGCCGTGCATAATTGGTATAGGCCGCATACTGCACATCCCGCAGATGGCAATACATATTTACAAACTTGCGTACTTCTTCTCTTTCCATAAAATCACCATAGTCAAATATTAGATAGTCTGTTATTTGACTATATTTTAACAAGTACTCCCTTCTCTGTCAAGCCGCTATGCGCCGCCGCTAAATTTATGGTATAATATAAGTTAGTTAAATCTCCGCCACGGCGGATTGTACGATATTTTTTGAAACGAGGTAAGAAAATGCAGAAAATTATTTTAACCGGCGACCGTCCGACCGGCAGACTGCATGTCGGCCACTATGTAGGCTCTCTGCGTGAGCGCGTGGAACTGCAAAACAGCGGCGAATATGACAAGGTATTTATTATGATTGCCGATGCGCAGGCCTTAACCGATAACGCAGAACATCCACAAAAAGTGCGTGAAAACGTTTTGGAAGTAGCGCTTGATTATCTGGCATGCGGCATTGACCCGGAAAAAGCAACCATTTTTATCCAATCTGCCGTACCGCAGCTTACGGAACTAACCAGCTACTATATGAATCTGGTAACGGTTTCCCGCGTACAGCGCAACCCGACCGTTAAAACAGAAATTAAAATGCGCAATTTTGAAGCCAGCATTCCGGTAGGCTTTTTCACCTACCCCATCAGCCAGGCAGCAGATATTACCGCTTTCCGCGCAACGGCTGTTCCTGTTGGCGAAGACCAGCTGCCGATGCTGGAACAGTGCAAAGAAATTGTCGCTAAATTCAACTCCGTATATGGCGAAACGCTTACCGAACCGGAAATCATTCTGCCGGGCAACAAAGCCTGCCTGCGCCTTCCGGGGCTTGACGGCAAAGCTAAAATGAGCAAATCGCTTGGCAACTGCATTTATCTTGCCGATGAAGAAGACGTGATTAAACAAAAAATTATGTCCATGTATACCGACCCTGACCATATCCGCGTGCAGGACCCCGGCAAAGTTGAAGGCAACCCTGTTTTCATTTATCTTGATGCTTTCTCCCGCCCCGAACATTTTGCAGAATTTTTACCGGAATATGCCAACCTTGATGAACTCAAAGCGCATTATCAGCGCGGCGGTTTGGGCGATGTTAAAGTTAAAAAATTCCTTAACAGCGTTATGCAGTCCGAACTTGCCCCCATCCGTGAACGCCGCAAAATGTGGGAACAGCGCCTTGACGATGTAAAAATGATTTTAAAACAAGGCAGCGAAACAGCACGCGCAGCAGCGGCAGATACCCTGCATGATGTACGCGCAGCCATGCAGATTAACTATTTTGAAAACTGGAACATTTAAAATTTACGGCATAAAAAAATCCGCCTTTACAGGCGGATTTTTTATTTTATATTACAGCGTTTTGCCATAAGCATCGGCATCAAGAATTGCTTTTTTAAATTTCTCACGGGTCATTTCATACGGAGTCTTTTTCCATTCCAGAATTGCCGGAGCGCGGTCAAGGATTTTTTCAAGACCAGCTTCGTCAACTTCCAGTTCTTTCAAAGTTACAGGCAAACCAAGTTCTTTATTGAATTTAGCCATTTTATCGCGCAGTTCAAACTGTTCATCGCAGGTCAACAGCACAATTACGCCAAACGAAACAACTTCGCCGTGCATATGGCGTTCTGCGCAGGAAAGACCGGTATATGCGTTGTAGAAGCAGTGGCCGAGCGAAGAATTATAATAGTAATCGTTTTCGGTAGTAGTAAGGTTAGATACAATACCGGTGCTCATGATAATATCAAGGGCAACTTCCTGGATTGCTTCGGAAACCACATTGTTGCGGCAATCTTCCAAAGCCTGTTTGCCGTATTCAAACAGCGGTGCGGTGCAGGCGCCTGCCAGAGCACGTCCCAAAAGCGGAGTATTCGGCAGTTTTTTGCCTTCGGTAGCCAAAAGCACTTCGCACTCTTTGCTCAGCGCGTCGCCAATGCCGGCCCACAAAAGTTTTTCCGGAGCTTCGGCAATAATTTTGGTGTTAATAAAAGTATGTTCAGCGCAATGCTGCGGATAATAATAACCGGCAAGGCTGCCATCCAGTTTATACATAACGCAGATAGCGGTGCATGCTGCGCAGTTGGAAGCAATGGTCGGGAAAGTGAAAACCGGTTTGCCGATTTTATCAGCCATGGTTTTGCAGCAGTCAACAGCACGGCCGCCGCCAACAGCAAATACCATATCTGCTTCCTGAACTTCTTTGCTGTTCATCAGCATATCAACATTTTCATAAGTAGCATTGCCGCCGTACCAAAGCACGCCTGTAACATCAAGATGGCCTTTAACAGCTTCCAAAATAGCATCCTGTGCTTTGCTTAATGCGGTTTTACCGCCGATAAGAACAACTTTTTTGCCATATCTTGCCGTAACGGCGGGGATTTCTTTATAGCAGTCCGGGCCGACACTGTAATTAGGTAAATAAACACTGTACGTAGTACTCACTTTAAACAACACCTTTCATCTATTATGATACTAATTATAAACATTTTGCTTAATTTAGTCAACACAGTGTAACATTACAATACATTTAAAAAAGTAAAATTACCGTAAAAAACTTACAATGGTATACCACAATGGCGGAACTAAAAGTGAAGGCAGCATATTAAGCGTCTTGCAGTCGCGCAGCTGCAAAATTCCAACGCCGCTGCTCATTAAAAAAATACCGCCCAACAGTGAAATTTCCGTCATCATGCCCGGAGTAAGATAAGGTTCAATGACGCCGGCAAACAGATAAATGCTGCCCTGCCAGCAAAACAGCACCAACGCAGCCAGCGCAATGCCGAAGCCATAAGCAGAAGATAATATTGTCGATGCAACCAAATCCATTGTTGCATTGGTAAAAAGATAGGTATTATTGCCATTCAGCCTGCTTTCAATAGGCCCTAAAATAGAAAGCGTGCCAATGCAGAATAAAAGTATCGCTGTCGAAAGCCCTTCCGCAAGTTTACTGCCGCCTTTGGCCTTTGCCAAAAGCCCGTTAAAATGCCCCGCTATATCAAGCCGCGTGCCAATAACCGTGCCAATGGCAAGGCTTGCAATAAAAAGCACCGGATATTCGCTTTTAGGCAGGTTATGCACAACGGCATTAACGCCAAGACCAACGGTCGCCAGCCCCAGTGCATCAAACAACGCCGTTTTATATTTTTCACTAATGCCGCGGCTTAAAAAGCTGCCGACAAAACTGCCTGTTAAAATAGTACAGGTATTAACAATCGTGCCTAACATAATCTTTCCCCCAGTTAAAATAAACTGATACTTTCATTATAAAACTGTTAAAGCAAAATGTAAAACAGAGTAAGCAAACTTCTTTTATGAGTCCATAAAAAATAAAAAACACCCTGCAAATTACAGGGTGCAATAAACTCTGGTGCGGATGACAGGAGTCGAACCTGCACGCCGAAGGCGCTAGATCCTAAGTCTAGTGCGTCTGCCAGTTCCGCCACATCCGCAGATATTCAGATAAAAAAATGGTGATCCACCCGAGACTCGAACTCGGGACACCCTGATTAAA
>USHB01000064.1 GCA_900554395.1 uncultured Phascolarctobacterium sp. | reverse complement strand
AACCTATCTTGTAAAAAACGCCCACAGCGGCGATTTGATTATGACTATCGGCGCCGGCGATGTATATAAAGTTGGCGAAGCATTAGTAACTGATTTGCAAAGGAGCAAAGAAAATGTTTAATAAAAATCAGGTTGTTGCAGTTGTTATGGGCGGCCCGTCCGCAGAAAGAGAAGTATCTTTAAACACCGGCGCAGCTATTGCCAAAGCGTTAAGGGAAGCCGGTTATACCAACGTTGTTGAAGTTGACCTTGACCCGCATAATTTTGCCAAACAGCTTGCAGACTGTAAAGCTGAAGTGGTATTTAATGCAGTGCATGGGCTTTACGGCGAAGATGGACGTTTGCAGACTCTTTTGGAAATTTGCGGCATTCCGTATACCGGCAGCGGCATGATTGCAAGTGTAGTATGTATGGATAAAGTGATTAGCAAACGTATGCTGCGCGATGCCGGCATACCGACACCTGACTGCCTGATTTTAAACAGCAGGGAAAGCGGCATTAAAGAAAAAATTATGCAGAAATTCAGCCTGCCGGTAGTTGTAAAACCTGCAAGCCAGGGCAGCAGCATCGGCGTGGAAATTGTTAAAGAAGAAGCGCAGCTTGATGAAGCGCTGGCAAATGCTTTTAAATACTGCAGTGATATTTTGGTTGAAAAATTTGTTGACGGCTGGGAACTGACTGTTTCCATGATGCAAAAAGACGGTGAAGCAGTGGCTCTGCCGGTAATTCACATTGCTCCACATTCCGGTACTTATGATTACCATTCCAAATACACCAAAGGCGCAACAGAATATATCTGCCCGGCAGATTTGGATGAGACAACTACCAAAAAAGTACAGGAAATAGCAAAACAGGCTTATGAAGTATTAGGCTGCAGCGGCGTTGCCCGTGCAGATGTAATGCTTGACGATGAAGGCAACGGCTATGTGCTGGAAATCAATACGGTTCCGGGCATGACTGCAACCAGTCTTGTTCCTAAAGCTGCTGCTGCTGCCGGAATTACTTTCCCCGAATTATGCGATATTATTTTACAATCCGCATCGCTTGATAACAAATAATTACTAATGAATTTTAACGAGGTGTAAAAGGTGCAGTCGACACGCGAACGATTAAAACAAAACCGTAAAAAGCGGCGCTTGCGCCTTTTGCGCCTGTTTTTTATTGCAGCAATTGTTATAGGCGGCATATTCAGTGCTTATAAATGGATTACGGCACCGGGTACGGCTTTTGGCAGCATTGTTATTGAAGGCACAACCAAACTGGACGATGATGATATTTTAAAAATGTGCGGAACGCAAAAGCCGGTTAATTTATTCGTGCTCTCGCCTTCTGTTATAAAAACAGCTATTGAAAATGATGTGCGTTTTGAAAAGGCGGAAACGGAATATTTCTGGCCCGGCGTGCTCGCCATCCGCGTTAAAGAACGTATACCGGCGCTTTATATTGCCTGTTCTTATAAAAGTTATGCCCAGGTTGATTATAACGGTTTTGTAATGAATGTCAGCGACTGCATAAAAGATGCCGATGCGCCGATACTTTCAGGCGTTGTTATCGGGAATATCTTTTTTGGCGATACAATAAAAGAAAAAAATGTACTGGCAATTTTAAATTTCCTGAGCAAACTTGATAAAGATGTTATAAATTCAATTTCTGAAATTGCCGTTGACGGTAAAAATAACGTAAAATTTAACTTGAGCTATGGCTATCCGATTCTTTTGGGCAACGCAGATAACCTTGCAGATAAGCTTGATGTTTTCATTACGGTTTTTAATGATATAAAAACAAAAAATATTAGGGCGGAATATATTGACTTAACCTTCGCAAAGCCTTATATTAAGTTAAGGCAGAAAGCCTGATATTTTTGAAAGGACTTTGAAAACTTATGATAGCAAATAAACATGCCAAAATAATGCTGCTGATTGTTTTTGCGGTATTGGGATTTATGCTTGCAACACAGATTAAAACAACTGAACGTCAAAAAAGCATAAATTTTCAGCGTGCCGAAGAACTTACGGAACGCCTGCGTATTGTTGAACAGCAGCGTGATGACTTGGCCAAAGAGGTTGAACGTTTGCAGTCGGTAAATGACAGCGACGAAGTTTTGGAAAATGAGGTGGAACGCCTGCGCGAGTTTGCCGGTGAAGTTGCCCTTGAAGGCAAAGGCATACAGCTGATATTGGATGACAGCAAAGTAACGGCGCAAGTTGGCGAAAACCCCAATTTGTATATCATTCATGATGATGATTTGCTGCGTGTTATTAACGAACTGCGTGCAGCAGGCGCAGAAGCTATTGCCATTAACGGTGAGCGTCTGGTATCTACCAGCGAAATCCGCTGCGCAGGCCCGACGCTTTCTGTAAATAACAACCGCTCGGCACCGCCATACGTTATTTTGGCAATCGGAAATCCGGCCAACCTTGCCAGTGCCCTTAAATTAAGGGGCGGCGTACTTGATACCTTCAAGTTCTGGGGCATTCAGGCAGATTTGACGCAGCCGGAAGTTGTAAAAATACCGGCGTTTAAAGGCCGCAGAACTTTTGAATATGCACAGGCAGTCCCCGATGAGCATAATAATGCTGCAAAGGAGGGTGAAAAATAATGCTGTACGCACTTGCCGGTATTATTATCGGTTTTATTGCCGGATGGTATTTCCCTCTGCACCTTCCGCTTGAATACGCGCGGTTGTTGTCTGTATCGCTGATGGCAGCGCTTGATACTGTTTTTGGCGGTATGCGTTCCAGTATGGAAGGCAAATATGATAACACCGTATTTATTACAGGATTTTTTACCAATGCGGTATTAGCTGCATTTTTGTGCTATTCCGGTATTTTGCTGGGCATAGATTTATATCTGGTGGGCATTTTGATTTTCGGCATGCGTATTTTTAATAACCTTGCCGCAATCCGCCATTTATTTCTTAAAAAGTAAAAAATTTTTACAGTCAGGCAGGAAAAAATGCTGCCTGTGTTGAATATTATCTTGATATTTTTGTGATGGAATTTACCCAACTTATTAAGGGGGAATATAAATAATGTTTGAAGAATTTGAAGAAAAAGGCATGGACAATCTTGCCAATATCAAGGTAATCGGTGTTGGCGGCGGCGGCAATAATGCCGTAAACAGAATGATTACCGCCGGTGTAAAAGGCGTTGAATTTATTGCAGTTAACTGCGATGCGCAGGCGCTTTTGCTTTCCAAGGCTGCTACCCGCATCCAGATTGGCGAAAAACTTACCAAAGGCCTTGGCGCAGGCGCAAACCCTGAAATTGGTGAAAAAGCTGCCGAAGAAAGCCGCGACCAGATTCTGGAAGCCTTAAAGGGCGCAGATATGGTATTTGTAACTGCAGGCATGGGCGGCGGTACCGGTACCGGCGCAGCGCCGATTGTAGCTGAATGTGCGCGCGAAGTTGGTGCGCTTACCGTTGGTGTAGTAACCAAACCGTTTTCTTTTGAAGGCAAACGCCGTATGAACCAGGCTGAAAACGGCATTGTTAATATTAAAGAAAAAGTTGATACCTTAATTACCATTCCTAATGACCGCTTGTTGCAGGTTATCGACAGAAGAACTTCCATGCTGGAAGCCTTCCGCATTGCTGATGATGTATTGCGTCAGGGCGTTCAGGGCATTTCCGATTTGATTGCTGTTCCGGGTCTTGTAAACCTTGACTTTGCGGATATTAAAACCGTTATGTCTAATGCAGGTTCTGCACTTATGGGCATTGGCATGGCAAAAGGCGACGACGGCGCACGTGCTGCTGCCGAAGCTGCTATTAAGAGCCCGCTGCTCGAAGCATCCATTGAAGGCGCACGCGGTGTTCTGTTCAATATTACCGGCGGCGCAGATTTGTCGCTGTTTGATGTTACCGAAGCATCCAACATTATTACGGAAGCTGTTGACCCCGAAGCTAATATTATCTTCGGCGCCGTTATTGACGAAAACCTTAAAGACGAAATTCGTGTTACTGTTATTGCCACCGGCTTTAACAAAGAAAAAGAATGGCTGCCTAATGGCGGCAAAACTTCTCGTCCGCAAAGCACTTATGTGCAGAAACATGATAACGATGATAAACCCCATGTTGGCGGCAGCGGAATTATTCACAAACATTCTTCCGATACGGAAATTCCGCCTTGGATTCGTGGCTAATTAAAATAAAATATTATTTTAACGCCCCTGCTTTTATCGGCAGGGGCTTTTCTATATTTTGCGTTTGATGTCAATTTATTTGCGGAATATGCACAAGATGTTGTTTCTTTTGCTTTGCAGGTGTGTTATAATAAAGGTACTTATTTAATAACTGACAGGGAAGTGAATTTATGAGATGTCCATTTTGTTCTTACCATGACAGCAGAGTTGTTGATTCGCGTTCTGTCGATGATGGCGCTTCTATCCGCCGCAGGCGTGAATGCCCTGATTGCGGCCGCAGGTTTACTACTTATGAAAAATATGAAGAAACCCCTTTGGTTGTAAATAAAAAAGACGGACGCCGTGAACTTTTTGACAGTAAAAAACTGTTGAACGGTTTAATTAAGGCTTTTGAAAAACGTCCTATTTCTTATGAAAAAATTAAGGAAATGGCCGACCATATTGAACGTGAACTGCGTATGCGCGGAGAATCGGAAGTGCGCAGTGAGGCAATCGGTGAGCTGGTTATGAAATATCTGGAACAGACAGACCAGATTGCTTATGTGCGTTTTGCTTCCGTTTACAGGCAGTTTGCTGATGTTAATAATTTTATGCAGGAATTGCAGCGAATAATAAACAACAATGAGAAAAAAGAACGGGGTGACGCTGGTCATGAAAATCCGTAAACGCGATGGGCGCATAGTAGCGTTTGACGACAGCAAAATAACAGATGCCATTTTTGAGGCGGCTAAATCTGTCGGCGGTGCAGACCGCGAAATGGCAGTTGAAATTACGCTGGATGTTTTAAAATGCCTGAAGGCAGAAAACACTGAAATTGTAGATGTTGAACATGTACAGGACATTGTTGAAAAAGTTTTAATAAAAAAAGGGCATGCCAAAACGGCTAAATCTTATATTCTGTACCGTGCAAAACGCACGGATATCCGTAATGCACGCAGCGAACTGATGGATACCGTGGCAGAAATTTTAAAGGAAACAGACCGTGACAATGCCAATATTTCCAACTCGCCTTCGGCAAAAATGCTGCAAATTGCTTCTGCTGCAAGCCGCGAATATTATCTGAACCGTGTAATACCGGAAGAAATGGCGGCAGCGCATAAACGCGGCGATATTCATATTCATGACCTTGATTTTTACGGTAAAACCTTAAATTGTTTGAACATTCCTTTGGGCAGGCTTTTGCACGAAGGCTTTAATAACGGGCATGGCTTTATACGTCCGCCTAAACGCCCGGGTTCTGCCGCCGCACTGGCAGCTATTGTACTGCAAAGCAATCAGAACGATATGTTCGGCGGACAGTCTTTTGGCTTTTTTGATACTGATATGGCAGATTTTGTTGACGGCGCCGGGGAAGAAGAAGTTTTTCAGGCCATGGAAGCATTGGTGTACAACTTAAACAGCATGCACTCGCGTGCCGGTGCGCAGGTTCCGTTCAGCAGCCTTAACCTTGGGCTTGATACCACAGAAAACGGCCGCAAGGTTACCCGCAATTTGCTTAAAGCATATAATAACGGTTTGGGACGCGGAGAAAACCCAATTTTCCCGAATGTCATTTTCCGTGTTAAACGCGGCGTTAACCTTGACCCTGGTGACCCTAATTATGATTTGTTCCAACAAGCAATAAGCGTTGCTGCGAAACGTTTAAACCCAACTTTCAGCTTTATGGATACAACTTTTAACCGCGATTATGACGGACAGGTGGCTTATATGGGCTGCCGTACGCGCGTTATCAGCAACCGTCACGGTGAGGAAATTACCACCGGGCGCGGCAACCTGTCGTTCACCACTATCAATCTCCCGCGTCTGGCGATTAAGGCGGAGCGAAATATTGATAAGTTCTATCAGATGCTGGATGATATGATGAATTTGGTTGCAGAACAGATTATGCACCGCTATCATGTTCAGGCTAATCTGCGCGTGCGCGACCTGCCGTTTTTAATGGGGCAGGGGCTGTACATGGGCAGTGAAAAACTTAAAAAAGATGACCGCATTGAACCGGCAATTAAAAACGGAACATTGACGGTTGGCTTTATTGGCCTTGCTGAAACATTGACTGCACTTGTTGGCAAACATCACGCCGAAAGTGAAGAAGCCCAAAAATTAGGGCAGGAAATTATAGCGCATATGCGCGAACGTGTTGACGAGTTTGCTGATAAATACGATTTGAACTTCAGCCTGATTGCAACACCTGCCGAAGGGCTCAGCGGACGTTTTATCCGTATCGACCGTAAGGAATATGGCATTATTCCGGGTGTAACCGATAAAGCATATTATACCAATTCGTTCCATGTGCCGGTTGGTTATCCCATCAGCGCATTTGACAAAATGCGTATTGAAGGGCCTTACCATAAATATACCAATGGCGGGCATATCAGTTATGTAGAATTTGAATCTTCGCCGGTGCATAATTTGCAGGCGGTGGAGGATGTTTTGCGGCATATGCTGGCTTGCGACTGCGGTTATGTGGGCATTAACTTCCCGATTGATTACTGCGAGGACTGCGGCTATACTGGAATTATTGATACCGATTACTGCCCTGTATGTGAGAAAAAACTTACGCAAATACGCCGGCGTGCCAACTGCTGCACGGAATAGGAGGCAGATTATGCTGAGGGTTGCAGGCATTTTAAACGAATCTATTGTAGATGGACCGGGAATTCGTGCAGTAGTATTTTTTCAGGGCTGTCCGCGCCACTGCGAAGGCTGCCATAATCCTTCTACGCTGCCGTTTGAAGGCGGTGAGGAATATACTGCCAAAGAGCTTGCGCAGGATGTTTCCGCAAGGCTGACGCCATTACACCGCGGCATAACTTTAAGCGGCGGCGACCCGCTGGCACAGGCAGATGGCGTGTTAGAATTTTTGCAGGAAATAAAAAAATTAAAACCGGGTTTAAACGTATGGTGCTATACCGGTTATGTATATAGCGAGGTTAAAAATTTACCGGTACTGCATGAAATTAACGTGCTTGTAGATGGGCCGTTTGTTCTTGCGCAGCGCGATTTGGATTTTCCGTACCGAGGTTCGCGTAACCAGCGTTTAATTGATATACCGGCATCATTAGAAAAAGGAGAAGCAGTTGATTATAAGTTATAGGAGGGATAACTATGCTGCTTGAATTATTGCAAAAAGGCTACGGCAAAGCTATGGGATTGAACTGTGCCGAAAGGATACTTTATGGAGCAAACTGGGCATATAATATGCAGCTGCCGCCGCAAGCACTTAAAATTGCAGCCGGGTTTGGCGGTGGCATGGGCGCAGGAATTACCTGCGGCGTTGTTACCGGCGCGTGCATGGTTCTTAGCACACTGTATGTAAAACGCAATGGCAAGGAAGAAGGTACTAAAATCCGCGCACTTTGCAAAGAATTTATTGATACTTTTAACGCCGAACTTGGCGGAACTAATTGTTGTGAAGTAAAGCCAAAATATTTTGAACCTGAAATTCAGTGCGATAAAGTAGTAATTAAAGGTGCAGAAATTCTGGATAAAATTGTGGCAAGAGAAGGATTGAAATAATCTGTTGTTCTGAAAATAAAATATCTAAAAAATAACGTCATCACGTTTGTGATGGCGTTATTTTTTTTACAATTAAAAACAATAGGAATATATTTTAAAGCTTTGCAAAAATGTTATGGTTTCTTCGTGCGCAAACACGATTTTTATTTGTTTATGCATTAAATAAAGGTGTAATAGCTAACCGCCATAGTTTTTGTTGTAGCTTTGCAGCATATCTCTATTGCTTTTTAGGTATAAATTTTTATTTATA
>USHB01000063.1 GCA_900554395.1 uncultured Phascolarctobacterium sp. | reverse complement strand
CGTGTAAACCGCTTGGAACTGCTGCGTGAAAAACTGCCGATGCCGCTTTATATTTACTCCACCCTTATGCGCACGCCGCGTGCCAGCTTCGGCAATGTGGAACCGCCTTATTACAGCGAAATCGGCCCGGCAATTTTCCGTTACTCCGAATTGATTGACAAAGAGGACATCAGTGGTTTAACACTGCGCGAAAGCCTGACCAAACAGGCAATAAAAAATAATCTGCCCCAGCAGGATTTAAATGACTGGCTGCAAAGGCGCATCAAAAACTATAATGTCAACAAATCGCTTACAGACCTTGCCGCACGCTACCGTTTCCATTATCTTGCCATAGGCAAAGACGATAATGCTCCGCTTTCAGCAACGCATATGGAAGCACGCTATATCAAACGCGAAGCCTATACGCTTTCAGACCAGATTTTTCAGATCATCCCCGGCGTTGACCAGCTTGGCATGCTGCTTTTAACCCGCGCCGTTAACGAGCTTAACCACGCTCACCCGCAGGTATATACTTATTATGCCGAAGGCACCGGACGTATGACGATACCGCAGTATTCGGACAGCACTCTCAGTGAATCTATTCCCCAGCAGATACTTGTAGCCGATGCGCGCCCCACCGCCGATATTGCCGCAGCAGATTTTGTATTGGCCGTAAACACCCCCAAAGACGGTGTAATGATGGACAGCACTGCACCAAGCAACCAGTTTTTTGCCTCTCCGCGCGACAAAAAAATATATTACGGAACTTGAAGGCTTTTTAAACAAAGGCTACAAAGTTTCTTTAGCTGATGTAACATATTCCAACGGAGCAGACAACGGTTTTATGAACGAACTTGCCAACCGCGGCAATTTGCCGAAACTTACTGCATATAACGGTTGGAACACTGCTGATAATACTATTGGCTTTGCCATCGCCCAGGGCATTTTGGCTCCACAGATAAGCAGCAAAGATAATGCTGCTTTAATGAAAATGCGCCTCGTTGATGATTGGTTTTATCAATCAAACGCACGCCGCGATGCTACTGATTATCTGGAAAGTTCCGGCAATGACGCTGCTGTTTACAAACTCGGCGCACTGCAAAAACCGGTTGCCGCTTTAGCGCAGGATACCTGTGACACTTTAAGCCGCAAATACGAATTTACACGCGATTTTAAATTTAAAATCGGTTTTCCGTGGGACAGATTATTTGAAATCAGCGTAACTCCCAAAAATAAAAAATAAATAGCGCAGACAGCAAATAACCCCAAATCCATTGCGGATTTGGGGTTATTTTTATTTAGGAAAATTTTTCTCTTTATATGGGCATAAATCAAGCAAAACACATTCACTGCATAAAGGCTTACGCGCTTTGCATACTTTGCGCCCATGCCAGATAAGCCAGTGATGGGCATCGCTCCATTTTTCCATCGGGATGGCTTTTTGCAGTTCTTTTTCAGTAGCCAGCGGGTCTGCGCCTTTAGCAAGCCCTAAACGGTGCGAAACGCGGAAAACATGCGTATCAACCGCAATAGCCGGCACATTGTAAATAATGCTGGCAATAACATTGGCAGTTTTTTTGCCAACGCCCGGCAAAGTCATCAGTTTTTCAATGCTGTCCGGCACAATGCTGTTATATTCCTGCACCAGCATATGGCAGGTTCCCAGTAAATTTTTGGCTTTGGCACGGAACAATCCGCAGTCACGGATTTCATTTTCCAGTTCTTCCTGCGTCAATGCGCCCATTTTTTCCGGGGTATTATATTTTGGAAAAATACGCGCCGTAATTTTGTTGACACGTTCATCAGTACACTGTGCCGACATTATTACCGCCACCAAAAGTTCAAACGGGCTGTTGTAATTCAATGCTGTTTTGGTATCTTTATAAGTTTCTTCCAAAACTTTAAGTATTTCTTCTCGCTGCTGTTTGCGCATCAGTTCGTCAGGCTCCTTACAGGCGCAGGAATTCTGCCGCCGCGGGCAATAAACGCATCGGGTTTAAACTTGCTTACGCCAATAACAGGCGCATAACCCAAAAGCCCGCCAAACTCTACCCTGTCGCCAACTTTTTTGCCGGGAACGGGAACAAGACGCACCGCAGTAGTTTTATTGTTAATCATGCCGATAGCTGCTTCATCGGCAATAATTGCGGAAATTGTTTCGGCAGTAATATCGCCCGGTACGGCAATCATATCAAGGCCTACGGAGCAAACGCAGGTCATGGCTTCCAGTTTCTCCAAAGTCAGGCTGCCGCGTTCAACAGCAGCAATCATGCCTGCATCTTCACTTACAGGAATAAACGCGCCGCTTAAACCGCCGACATAGCTTGATGCCATTAAGCCGCCTTTTTTTACTGCATCATTAAGCATGGCCAGCGCTGCCGTAGTACCAGGGCCACCAGTGCTTTCAAGGCCGATTTCTTCCAGAATATGCGCCACGCTGTCGCCGACTGCAGGCGTAGGCGCCAGAGAAAGGTCAATAATACCAAACTGCGTATTCAGTCTGCGGGCTGCTTCCTGCGCAACCAACTGGCCAACGCGGGTAATTTTAAAAGCAGTCTTTTTTATGGTTTCAGCCACAGTGCCGACATCTGCGCCGCGCACAGCTTCAAGCGCATGTTTAACAACGCCGGGTCCGCTGACGCCGACATTAATTACGCTTTCAGGCTCGGTTACACCATGAAAAGCACCGGCCATAAACGGATTATCCTGTACAGCATTGCAGAAAATTACCAGTTTGGCGCAGCCAATAGCATCACGGTCAGCCGTCAGTTCAGCCGCCTGTTTTACCACGCGCCCCATTTCCGCAACGGCATCCATGTTAATGCCGCATTTGGTAGAGCCAACACTTACGGACGAGCAGACAATCTGTGTTTCAGCAAGCGCTTCCGGAATAGATGCAATAAGTTTACGGTCGCCAACGGTATAGCCTTTATCAACAAGTGCCGAAAAGCCTCCGACAAAATCAACGCCAACAGTACGCCCAGCTTCATCAAGTGCTTTTGCCAAAGGAACATAACTTTCGGCATCGCAGCTTTCGCCAACAATTGCAATTGGCGTTACGGAAACGCGCTTGTTAATAATGGGTACGCCAAGTTCTGTTTCAAGTTCCTGCCCTACTTTAACAAGATTTTCTGCTTTTTTGGTAATTTTATCGTAAATTTTCTGTGCCGTTACCTTGATATCAGTATGAGCGCAGTCACGCAGGCTGATGCCCATGGTAATAGTGCGCACATCCAGATTATTTTCGGTAATCATGCGGTTTGTTTCTAAAACGTCTTTAATTTCAAACATAAGCGCTGCCTCCTAAATGCGGTGCATTGCCGTAAAAATATCTTCGCTCTGCACGCGGATTTCCACGCCTATTTCTTCACCAAGTTCATTAAATACAGCTTTTACTTTATCAAGCTGCAAATCGGCGTTTTCCATATTGGCGATAAGCACCATGTTGAAAAAACCGTCCATAATATTTTGATTGATATTGAGAATATTAATGTTATGCTCTGCCAGCACGCTGCTGACACGGGCAATAATGCCACCTCTGTCCTTGCCTACAATAGTTAAAACTATGCGCATTTGTTTTCCTCCTCTTAGGCTGCTGAAAATTTATAAAGTTGGTTTTATTTTACCACAAAACCTTTAGATTTTGCTTATTTATTTAAAAATTTATGCTTATTTTTGTACACTGGTCCGTAATTGTATTGCTTCGGCTATATGAGCCGCGCTTATTTCTTCTGCACCGGCAAGGTCTGCAATGGTCCGCGCTACTTTTATAATGCGGTCATGCGTGCGCGCACTTAAACCAAGCGCAGTAAAATATTTGCCGAGCATCGTTTCTGCCTGCGGCTGCATTTTGCAATATTTATTAAGCTGCTGTTTGGTCATCTGTGCATTGCAGTGTACATTACTGCCTTCAAAACGCCTGCGCTGCACTTCCCGCGCCTTAACTACTCTGCTGCGGATAGATGCCGAACTTTCGCCGTCCGCTTTATCTTTTAAATCATCATATTCAAGGCGCGGCACTGTTACCTGGATATCTATGCGGTCTAAAAGCGGGCCGGAAATTTTACGCTTATAACGCTCAATTTCATGCGGCTTGCAGGTACATTCATGCAGCTTATCTCCTAAAAATCCGCACGGGCAGGGATTTTGCGCCGCCACCATAACAATCTGCGCCGGAAACGACATGCTTGCCTGTACACGGCTGATGGTTACAACGCCATCCTCAAGCGGTTGGCGCAAAACTTCCAATGTTGCACGGGAGAATTCCGGTAGTTCATCTAAAAACAATACACCGTTATGGCTCAGCGTAACTTCACCCGGACGCGGTATACTGCCACCGCCGATTAGCGCGCTTGCTGACACCGTATGGTGAGGACTTCTAAAAGGACGTTCCTGAACAATTTGCTTCTTACCGTTTAAAAGCCCGGCTATGCTGTAAATTTTGGTAACTTCCAGAATTTCGTCTTCCGTCATTGGCGGCAATATGGTAGGCAAACGGCGTGCAAGCATGGTTTTGCCGCTGCCGGGCGCACCTACCATAAGCATATTATGTCCTCCTGCCGCAGCAATTTCAAGGGCGCGTTTTACAACCTGCTGCCCGCGTACTTCAGCAAAATCCACATCATAAGCCATGGCGTTATCCATACATAACTGCTTTTTCGGCAATGGCGCTAAACGTTCCTGTCCTTTCAGATGGCTTACCAGTTCACCCAAATTCTGCGGCGTATAAACATCAATGCCTTCTACCAGTTCACCTTCCGGCGCATTGCCCTGCGGAATATAAATCTCCTTCCAACCATGTTCCCTTGCATATAAAATCATCGGCAAAACGCCTGCTACCTGGCGAATACTGCCATCAAGCGCAAGTTCTCCCACAAAAATTTTGCCACAGGTTTCATCCTGCAATAAATTTCCTGCCGCCGTTAAAATACCGACAGCAATCGGTAAATCAAGGCTGCTGCCGTCTTTGCGCAAATCTGCCGGGGCAAGGTTAACGGTAATGCGTGCCATCGGAAAAACCAGCCCGGAATTTTTCAATGCGGCACGCACACGCTCGCGCGATTCTTTTACAGCAGTATCAGGCAGCCCTACAATATCAAAACCGGGCAGACCGTTTGATATATCTACCTCAACAATAATTTCTTCCCCATTAATTCCACAAACAGTTTCCCCATACGTTTTTGCGTACATTCTATCTCCCCTAAAAACAATTTCGCAGATGGCGCAGTTTTGCTTTGCCGTCATCTGCCAAAATTTCTATTACATCAAAACTTATATTGTTGTATGTACAGTGCTGCTCCTGCAAATAATGCAGTGCTGTGGTGCGTATTTTTTGCTGCTTGGCATAAGTAACAGCCATCCCCGGCGTGCCAAACCTTAAACTCTGCCGAGTTTTTACTTCAACAAATGCTAATGTATTGCCGTTAACTGCTATAACATCAATTTCTCCCCACCGGCAGCGGTAATTGCGGCAAACAACCTTATAGCTGCTCCGTTCCAGATAACTGCATGCAGCATCTTCACCACGCCGGCCTAAATTGCCGCGATTGTCAGCCATTATTTGCTTCCGGCAAGCGGATTAATTTATTGGGAATTGCTTCTACTTCCGGCATATGCATGCTTTTCACAGGTTCATAACTGCGGCGGTGCCAGCAGGTTGCTCCATGTTCCAAAATTGCCTGCATATGAGCTCCGCTACCATAGCCTTTGTTATGTTCCCAATCATACTGCGGAAATTCTGCAGCCAGTTCTTCCATCATGCGGTCACGTGTTACCTTGGCTATAACAGATGCTGCGGCAATAGAGACACTTAAAGCATCGCCATGAATAACAGAATATGTTTTTATGCCGTCCGCCTGCACCGGCATAGCATCAATCAGTGCTGCCTGCGGTTTTATTTTAAGGTTTGCCAGTACTTCAGCCATGCCTTCCTGTGTAGCACGGTAAATGTTCAAACGGTCAATATTATATACGCTGACGATATTTACAGATACTGCCAGTGCTTTTTCCAGTATTTCGCTGTAAAGCTGTTCCCGTTTGGCCGCAGTAAGCTTTTTGGAATCATTCAGTCCTTTTATGAAAACATTTTGCGGCAGTATTACAGCGCCTATAACCATCGGCCCGGCTAAAGGGCCGCGCCCTGCTTCATCCACACCGGCAACATACTGCATGCCTTGTTCATAACACTGTTTTTCGTACAGCAGCATTTTATTAAAGCGTTCATATTCAGCAGCTTCCGCTTTTTGTTTTTTATAATAAGCAGCCAGTAATTTTTGTACGCCGCTGCGCTCATCATGTGTAAGCTGTTCCAAAAACTCTGCACTTGGGCAATTATTAAGCGCTTCTTTTATTTCTGCAATTTTCACATCAACAGCTCCTTAAACAAAAAGCCGCTTTAAGCGGCTTTCATTATTTATCAGGTTCATCTAAAGTTATTCTGCCAATTTTACCGCTGCGGAAATCACGCAGCACCAGTTGGATTACCTTATCAATATCAAGCTGACCGCCGCCTTTCAAACAGCCGCGGCTTACAGCGATCTTTTCAAAAACTTCCCGCACGCCTGCGCCCGCTTCAAAATCGACAGCATATTTTTCTTTCAGCAATTCCGGATAATCCATTATCAGTTTTTCTGTTAAAAGTTCCGTTGCCTGTTCACGGTCATAAACTTCTTCTTTTATTGCACCAGTTAAAGCAAGGTTTAAGCCTATCTGCGGGTCATCAAATTTAGGCCACAGCACACCCGGAGTATCTAACAGTTCCAGCCCTTTGGCAATGGTAACCCACTGCTGCCCGCGCGTTACGCCCGGTTTATCAGCGGCAACCACTTTATTTTTACCTACAAGACGGTTGATAAGCGTTGATTTGCCAACATTAGGTATGCCTACAATCATTACACGGATGGCACGGTTTTTAACGCCGCGTTTCAGCCATTTATCAAGCACAGGCTGTGCTGCTTTCTGCACTTCGGCAATAAGCTGTTTTACGCCTTTGCCCGTATTGCAGTCAACAGTGCAAACCGGCAGCCCGCTATTTTTAAAAATATTTTTCCATGCTTCCGTTTTGGCAGGGTCTGCCATATCCACTTTGTTCAGTGCTATAATTTTCGGTTTCTGTCCCAAAAGCTGTATCAGCATGGGGTTGGTGCTGCTTCGGGGAACACGCGCGTCCAACATTTCAACAACAACATCAACCAGCTTAATCTGCTGCTCCATCATGCGTTTGGCTTTGGTCATGTGACCGGGAAACCATTGTATTTTAAAATCCATCTGCAACACTTCCTATCAGGGCAGCATACGCCATCTGTCAAACGGCCAGAATGCCATGCTTGCCTTGCCTTTTACCAAATCAAGCGGCACAAATCCTACATCTGCAAAACGGCTGTCTTCAGAGTTGTTTCTGTTATCGCCAAGTACAAAAATATGTCCTTCCGGTACAACCGATTTTCTGAAATCAGAAAGATTAGGCCCCTTTGGGTCGTCTTTCCAAACATAGTTTTCTTCAATTTCCGTACCGTTTACCAGAACTTTGCCACTGCGCATTTCTATTGTATCACCGGCAGTTGCGATAACACGTTTAATAAAATCGCGGCTCTCATCTTTAGGATAACGGAACACAATAATTTCACCCTTCTGCGGGTCATTAATAAAATAGGTAAACTTATTTACCAGCAAACGCTCATGGTTTACTAATGTAGGATACATCGAAGACCCTTCAACCATGTAAGGCTCCACAATAAAAGTTCTGATGCAGAAAGCCAGCGCCACCGCAACAATAATGGAAACCAGCCAGTCACTGACTGTATCCTGCCATGTTGTTTTTTGTTTGCTCATTTATATTACTCTCCTTTTTGCAACAATGCCGGCAGTCAATGCTCAAAACAGAGAGAGAGACTATTTAAAAAAGGTATTTGCCAATCTAGAGAAAATTGAATCCGCAACATATTATGTTGCTAACGAAAGCT
>USHB01000062.1 GCA_900554395.1 uncultured Phascolarctobacterium sp. | reverse complement strand
CTGATCGGACCAACCGGTCAGCCATTTGAGATTCAGATCCGTACAGAAGAGATGCATCGTACTTCTGAATACGGTATTGCTGCGCACTGGCGTTATAAAGAAAGCGGCGGCAAGAGCAACATGCCCAGCGGCGGCGATAAGGATTTTGAAGCTAAATTATCATGGCTGCGCCAGCTTTTGGAATGGCATAAGGATATGAGCGATTCGCGCGATTTTGTAAACACCGTTAAAATGGATGTTTTCAGTGATGAAGTGTTCGTATTCACTCCGCGCGGAGACGTTATTGATTTGCCGGTCGGTTCTGTGCCGATTGATTTTGCGTACCGTATTCATACCGATGTAGGTAACCGCTGTGTCGGCGCAAAAGTTAACGGACGCATTGTGCCGCTTGATTACAAACTCAGCAACGGCGATATTGTTGAGGTTATTACCTCCAAACAGGCAACAGGGCCGAGCCGCGACTGGATGAACATTGTCGGTTCTTCCGATACGCGCAATAAAATACGTTCGTGGTTCAAAAAAGAACGCCGCGAAGAAAATATCGCCAAAGGGCGCGAAATGCTTGAAAAAGAAACCAAGCGCCTCGGTTATGATATTAAAGTGCTCCTGAAGGCAGATAAGGTTAAAAGCGTTGCCACGGCACTGCGCCTTGACAGCGAAGATTCGCTTTATGCCAGCATCGGTTACGGCGGCGTAACGCTTAACACCGTAATGAGCAAGCTGGTGGAACTTTACAAAAAAGAGCAGAAGCTCAACACCACCAAAGACCTTTCGCAGCTTCTTGCCGAACTTAAACCGCGCCGCAGCAAGGCTAAAAACAGCCACGGCATTCTGGTTAAGGGCGAAGAAGGCATAATGGTTAAACTGGCACGCTGCTGCAACCCGATTCCGGGCGACCCGGTTATCGGCTATATTACGCGCGGCAGCGGTATATCCGTTCACCGCAGGGATTGCCCCAACGTATTAAGCAACAACCCCGATGAACAGCGCCGTTTAATTGAGGTATCGTGGGATATCGCCACGGATTCCGTTTATAAGGTTAATATCGTTATCAGTGCGGATGACCGTCCGGGCATGATGGCAGACATTATGCAGGTTACAAGCGAAGCCAAACTGAATATCAATGCGCTGAACTGCCGCACCGACAGGAACAAGCAGGCATCCATAACCATGGGGCTTGATATTGTAAACCTTGAACAGCTTGATAACATTATGAATAAAATAAAACGCATGAAAGGCGTTTACAGCGTAGAACGCCAGCTTACGGCGTCGCCGCACAGCCACGCCTGATACAGGAGGATTTTGATGAAAATTATTGCTATGGAAGTTGGCTATATTGCCACCAACTGCTATATTGTTATTAACGAAGAAACTCACCGCGGCGTTATTGTTGACCCCGGCGGAGATGCCGACAGAATTATGGAAGCCGTAAACAAAGAAGGCGTAACCGTGGACGCTATCTTTTTAACACACGGGCATGGCGACCATATTATGGCATTGGGCGAAGTTAAGGAACGCACCGGCGCGCCTGTGTATATCAGCGAAGCAGATGCGCCGATGCTTAATGACCCCAACCGCAGCCTGGCTGCTTTTATCGGCGGCAGGTATACTCCGGCAACTGCCGATAAATTTTTTAAGGACGGCGATGAAGTTGAAGCTGCCGGCATAAAATTTAAAGTTTTGGCAACACCGGGGCATACTCCCGGCGGCGTATGCCTTATGGCCGGCGATGTTGTGTTCTGCGGTGATACCGTTTTTGCCGAATCCATCGGCAGGACAGATTTTCCCGGCGGTTCATACAAACAGCTTCTGCAATCAATTAAGGAAAAAATTCTGCCGCTTGATGACGATGTAAAACTTTTGCCGGGTCACGGTCCTGCTACTACCGTAGGATGGGAGAGGCGCAGAAATCCGTTTCTGCAATAATCTGCAATAACCAATGATTAGAGATTTTAAAACTTTACGAAACAGTACTGCCTTTAAAGTAGCTGTGGCAGCGCTTATATCGTTTATTTTGTATTTGCTCGGCAATTTTCTGCTGCCCATACTTTTGGCAGTAGGGCTTGCGTTTTTGCTGCATCCGGTTACCAAACTGTTCGGCAAAATAACGCTTGGGCGCGGCACTATACATTTATCGCGAGTGGTTACCATTTTAATGGCATTTATAGCCTTTGGCTTTTTTGTATTTTGCGCGGTTACGTTTATTATTTTGCCGCTGTTCGGGCAAATTAACACGCTTGTTGCCAAAATACCTGATTATACCACCAAAATGGATGCTGCAAGTTTTGACTGGCTGCTGGAAGACCCTTCGGATTATCCGCAGCTTCCGCATAACATCGAAAGCCTTTTTGATTACATTACAAGCTGGCTGATGGGATTTGTAGCGGCAGTGCTGCGTAATTTGCTTAAATCCACTTTAGAAATTATTACAAACCTTGTTGGCTTGATAGTAGTGCCGTTTTTGGCGTTTTACTTTTTAAAAGACTGGCGCGACCTGCGTGCTATGCTGATTAACTTTTTCAGCTATGAAGCACAGCCGCGCGTGGCGCATATCATTGACGAAATAGGCATTACCTTAAGCAGTTATATACAAGGGCTGGCGCGTTTGAGCCTGATTGCAGGCTTTTGCATTGCTGCCGGTACAACCGTTTTAGGCATACATTATCCGCTGGTTTTTGGTCTGCTTGCCATTCTGGCAGAAATGGTGCCGGTTGTTGGGCCGCTTCTGGGGGCGGTGCCTGCCGTGTTTATTGCTTATTCGCAAAGCCCGCAGTCTGCTTTTTATGTAGCGCTGTTTTATCTGATATTCTATCAGTTTGATGCCAATGTGCTGATGCCGCGCATTATCGGTAAAAAAATTGATTTGCACCCGGTGATTTTAATTTTAAGCCTTTTAATAGGCGCCAAGTTGTACGGTATTTTGGGTATGCTGTTTGCCGTGCCGGTTGCAGCGGTTTACCGCGTGCTTTATAAAGAACTGTGGCACAGCGGCGATGAAGTGCAGGAAGAAACAACGCCTGCACAGTTTGATGAAAGCCAGAACAAATAAAATTACGGCTGAAAGATGCCGTATTTTTATTTTTAACCTTATTTTTACGCAATGAGGCAAAGATTTTTGCATTAGTGTTGAATAATGCGCCTTAATTGTGGTACAATTATTAAGTATGTAAATTTATGGATTTATAAAGCCGTAGAAGGCAGTGAGGAGGAATCAGCTTGCTTACTACTGCGCCAAGAGGCACAAAAGATATACTGCCGCAGGAAATTGAAAACTGGCGGTATGTAGAAGCCGCTATGCGCCGCATCTGCGCACAGTTTGGCTATAAAGAAATCCGCACGCCGGTGTTTGAGCATACCGAGCTGTTTAAGCGCGGCATTGGCGATACCACTGACGTTGTGGAAAAGGAAATGTATACTTTTACCGACCGCGGCGAAAGAAGCATTACCCTGCGTCCGGAAAATACGGCATCTGCCGTGCGCGCGTTCTGCGAACATAAAATGTATGCCGAACCTGCGCCGACCAAACTGTATTACATCGGGCCCATGTTCAGGTACGACCGCCCGCAGGCGGGGCGTTACCGTCAGTTCCATCAGTTTGGCATTGAAGCATTGGGCGTAGACAGCCCTGCCATTGATGCCGAGGCAATTTTGCTTGCCGTAACTATTTTAAAGGAACTCGGCTTAAAAGATTTGCATTTGAAAATCAACTCTGTCGGCTGCCCTAAATGCCGTCCGCAACACCGTACCAAATTGCAGGATTATTTCCGTCCGCATCTTGAAGGCATGTGCAATGACTGCAAATCGCGCTTTGAGCGCAACCCGCTGAGGCTTTTGGACTGCAAGGTGCCGCATGACCATGAACTTGCCGCCGGTGCGCCGAGCCTTGAAGAATGCCTGTGCGAGGAATGCCGTGAACATTTTGAAGGCGTTAAAAAACTTTTAACGGCAGCAGGCGTTGATTTTGAAGTAGATAACACGCTGGTGCGCGGGCTTGATTATTATACCAAAACCGCGTTTGAAATTCAGTATGTGCCGCTGGGCGCACAAAGCGCAGTATGCGGCGGCGGGCGTTATGACGGGCTGGTTAAGGAAATCGGCGGGCAGGATGTTTCCGGCATTGGCTTTGCCATGGGCATGGAACGCATTTTGCTGGCACTTGAAAGCCAGAACCTTCTGCCGGAGCATAAAGACGGCATTGACGCTTTTATAGTATGCCCCAACCAGGATAATCTGGAAACAGCGTTTAAAACTGCCATTGCTTTGAGGCAGGCCGGTTTAAAAACCGAGTTTGATTTTCTGGCGCGCAGCATGAAAGCGCAGATGAAGCAGGCAGGCAGGCTGAACGCCAAATTTGCCGTAATTTTTGGCGATGACGAACTGGCGCGCGGCGCTGTAACGCTTAAAAACATGGCAGAAAGCACACAAACAGAAATACCTGTTGATGATATAGTTACAATTTTACAAACAGAGGTGCAAAAGTATGAGTAATTTGAAACGCAATCATTATTGCGGCACGCTTGGCAAGGCAGACAACGAAAAAGAAGTTGTGCTTTGCGGCTGGGTTGCAAAAAGACGCGACCACGGCGGATTGATTTTTGTTGACCTGCGCGACCGCAGCGGCATTGTGCAGGTTGTGGTTGACCCCGACCACGCAGGCAATGATTTTGCCACTGCCGAAGCTATCCGCAGCGAATATGTAATTAAAGTACACGGCGTTGTACGCCTGCGCAGCGAAGAAACCGTAAACCCCAACCTTGCAACCGGCGAAGTGGAAGTTGTTGCCAAGGAACTGGAAGTATTAAACAGCGCCAAAACCCCGCCGTTTTATATTCAGGACGGCATCGACGTTGATGAAAACCTGCGCCTGAGATACCGTTACCTTGATTTGCGCCGCCCGGAAATGCAGCGCAATTTAATGCTGCGTCACAAAGTTACCAAACTGATGCGCGATTACATGGACAACCATGATTTCTGCGAAATTGAAACCCCGATGCTGACCAAGAGCACTCCGGAAGGCGCACGCGACTACCTTGTACCGAGCCGCGTAAACCCCGGCAAATTCTATGCTCTGCCGCAGTCCCCGCAGATTTTCAAACAGCTTTTGATGGTTGCCGGCATGGAACGTTATTTCCAGATTGTACGCTGCTTCCGTGATGAAGATTTGCGTGCTGACCGTCAGCCGGAATTTACCCAGCTTGATATTGAAATGAGCTTTGTTGATGCCGACGATATTATGGATATGACCGAAGGTTTAATCCGCCACGTATTTAAAGGCGCCCTTGATGTTGACCTGCCGGAAAAATTCCAGCGCATGACATGGGACGAAGCTATGGATAAATACGGCAGCGATAAACCTGACCTGCGTTTCGGCATGGAACTTATTAACATGACAGAAGCCGTTAAAGGCAGCGAATTTAAAGTATTTAACGATATTATTGATAAAGGCGGCATTGTTAAAGCCATTAATGTTAAAGGCTATGCTGCTATTCCGCGCCGCGAACTTGACGGCCTTGTTGATTTTGTTGCCATTTACGGCGCCAAAGGCCTGGCCTGGATGCAGATTCAGCCGGACGGCAGCGTAAAATCCCCGATTGCCAAATTCTTCAGCGAAGATTACATTGCAAACATTCTTAAAACCGGCGCTGCTGAACCTGGCGACCTGCTGCTCTTTGTTGCCGATAAACCTTCCGTTGTTGCCGCCGCACTTGGCGCACTGCGTATTGAAATGGCAAAACGCCGCGGCCTTATCGACGAAAACAAACTTGCCTTTACCTGGGTTGTTGATTTCCCGATGTTTGAATACAGCGAAGAAGAAAAACGCTATGTTGCCATGCACCATCCGTTTACCTCTCCGCGCGAAGAAGATATTCCGCTTCTGGCAACTGACCCTGGCAAAGTATACGCCAAAGCCTACGATATGGTACTTAACGGCACCGAAATCGGCGGCGGCTCCATCCGTATTCACAGACGTGACGTACAGGATGCCGTATTCCACGCAATCGGCCTCAGCGAAGAACAGGCACAGGAAAAATTCGGCTTCATGATGGGCGCATTTGAATTTGGTGCTCCTCCTCATGGCGGACTTGCCTTCGGCCTTGACCGTCTGGTAATGATTATGGCTAAACGCGATTCCATCCGCGACGTAATTGCCTTCCCGAAAACCCAGAGTGCAAGCGACCTGATGTGCCAGGCTCCTAACGATGTTGAAGAAAAACAACTGCGTGAGCTGCATATCCGCACAGTGCTTGTAAAAAAATAAAACAGGCTTACGGGCTGAAAAGCCATCAATAAACCTTTGCACAACTAAAATACCGGCTGCTTAACGGCGGCCGGTATTTTGCGTTATGGGAGTTTTTAAGTTATAATGAAGTTAGTTATAACGGCAGGGAAAGGAGCATATATATGAGCCTGAAATATAAATGCCCTGTTTTTGGCACTTCTTTAGGATTCGAAGGGCTTTGCTGGAAGTGCAGAGCAGAAAAAGAGCGTAACGAAGCGCTGGCCTGGACGCCGGAAGAAATTGCTGACAGGCAGCAGGTAGTTATGCGTAACATAAAAGCTCTTGATGATTTTGATGACCCGGAATATACATATTTTTGGCAGCTTCTTGCTTACCACAATGCCATTACGCCGGAAATGCAGCGCAAGGCCTTGATAGAAAAAGTTTTCTATCCGGCTGAAATTTATTATAATGCGCCGGAAGATGTGTGCGATAGTTTGATTGCAATTTTGATGCAAACAAAAGATTACGGCGAAGCCGCTGTTTTAATGAGCTGCCTTGCCATGCAGGGCAGTGATAAGGCGTTAGCAGCCTTGCTGGAACTTGAACGCAGGCCGCGCCCGTGGCGTAAAAAACTTTATGTTGACCCTTCTGTTTACGCTCAGGGCGGAGGGTGGACTTTTGATAAAGAAGGTCATAGAACAGAACTTAATTTTAAAACCTGCTATCCGATGGTGAAAGGTGGAGATTATGATAGTTCTCCTGTAAAAATAGGGCGTATGCGCGATGATCCCTGCCCTCACTGCGGCGGCAGAATGTTTGATATGCTGGTGCTTGACGGCAGGGATGAAAGATTGCAATTTTTAGGTATCGGCGGCATACTAACCGCTGCCTGCTGTCCTAACTGTGTTCCATTTTTGGAAGGCGGGGCATTTAACCGTTATACTTTGGATGGCGGCACGGAAATTTTACCATCTGAATTATTTGACGGCGAAGAAAAAATGGAAAACTATTTCAAAAATAACGAATACGATGAACTTGCCGGCAACAATCTTATCTTGGCGGAAAAACAGGTACCGCTGTTTTACGGAAGCCATGATAGTGATATCTGCACTATCGGCGGGTTTGCCAACTGGGTGCAGGATTGGGAATATGCAGTATGCCAGGAATGCGGCAAACCCATGAAATATTTGGCGCAAATTCCCTGGGATGCTGTACTGGATTATTCGGAAGGTACGCTTTATATTGAATTTTGCCCGGATTGCCGCATTGTTTCCATGCAGCACCAGCAAACTTAAAATTAAACATAGTAAAAGGAGAAGATTATGGTAAGCTGTGCATTGCTTTATAATTTTACCGGCAAAAAAGCCGAAATGACAAAAATGGTTTGTATGATGATGAATATCCGCTTTAAAAGCGTGGGGCAGGAGGATTACCACCAGCCGCTGGGGGCGCTTTTAGGCGTAGAAGGCGTGGACTTGAAAGAACCTAAAGCCGATAACGCACCAATGGCTGAGGAAATGCTTTTGCTGCACGGCTTTGGCGCGGATAAGCTGCAAAAGTTTTTAGTTGCTTTGCAGCGTGTCGGTGTTGGCAGAATTGACCTTAAAGCCATGCTGACGGAAAACAACCGCACCTGGAGCGGGCTTGAACTTTATGAAGAGCTGTGCCAGGAACGTGATTATTTTAAACAAAAGAAAGCAGAGGAAGAAAAACAAAAAGAAATTG
>USHB01000061.1 GCA_900554395.1 uncultured Phascolarctobacterium sp. | reverse complement strand
GGGAAAAAATAAGGTCTGCGGCTCCATTCCCGCAGATCAGATATTCTTTTTTTGTATGTTCATAATCTGCTTCAAATTCCGATACATTGCGTCCGCACCAAGCAACGCAATCAACAAAATCATCAGCACTCATATCGCCTAAAAGCAGTTCTGTATTGCCAAGGTACAGGCACAGCATTGTAAGCTGGTCCCAAACATCGTACAGTTCTTCCGGCGTTTTGCCCTGCCATGCTTCCATGCGCAAAAAGCCGTCTGCATATTCACGGCGCAGCAGAAAATTCCAGCCCGGGTCATGCCCGTAAAAATCTTCCACCAAATCGTAAACATTATCCATGCTCTATAAAATACCTCTTTCTGTGATAGCTTATTATATCATATCCAAATTGCTGCTTACAACAACGGCAGCATCTATAAAAAAGAACGGCTTTACAGCCGCTCTCCGTAAATTAATGTTTTATTCTTCGCCGATAACAAGAACTTCCGGATGAAGTTCAACTCCGGCTTTTTCCATTATTACCCTGCGCACATCCGCAATAAGCTGCAAAACGTCTGCCGCCGTGGCATTGCCGCGGTTAACAACAAATCCTGCATGCTTTTCGGATACCTGCGCACCGCCTACGGTATAGCCTTTCAGTCCGGCCTGTTCTATAAGCGTTCCGGCAAAATATCCCGGCGGGCGTTTAAACATGCTGCCTGCACTCGGCAGTTCCAGCGGCTGTTTGCTGATACGCCTGCTGCTGAAATCATCCATCATTGCTTTAATGGCATCTTTATCGCCGGGCTGCATTTTAAGGCACACTTCGGTAATAATATAACCGCTCTGCTGCAAACTGGTTTTACGGTAACCAAACTGTAAATCTTCCGCAGTCAGCGTAAAGGCATTGCCTTCCATATCCATAACCTGCACACTGCTTACAACGCATTTCATTTCACCATTGTAAGCGCCTGCATTCATGTAAACTGCGCCGCCAATACTTCCGGGAATGCCAACGGCAAACTCCATGCCGCTTAAACCGCATTCCCACGCCTTGCGTGATGCCAATGCCAAAGAATATCCTGCACCAAAATACAGGCATTCTCCTTCCTGGCGGAAGTTTTTCAGTGCATTGCCCAACTGAATGACAAGACCGCGGATACCTTTGTCGCGAACCAGAACATTGCTGCCGTTGCCCAAAACCGTTACCGGCACATTATATTCGCGTGCAGCGGCAAGGGCATAGGCAAGGCTGCCTGCATCCTGCGGCTGTACCAAAACATCTGCCGGGCCGCCGATTTTGAAAGATGTATGTTTTTTCATCGGCTCGGCGCAATAAACATGCCCGGGCATTTTTTGTTTTAAAGTTTTTGCTAACTGATTAACGGAATTATTCACCGACAGCTTCCTTTACTACATCATTAATGGTTTTGGTAATATCTGCCATCATCATCTGGAAACGCATAAAAGCGTGCAGATATTCCATAGCTGTCGGGTTAAGGCTTAACAAGGAAGAAAGTTTTTGCAGTTTTTCTTCTTTTTCCTTGTCAACTTCCTGTTTCTGGTATTTAGCAAGTTCAATTTCAGAACTCAATTTAATAAAATCATTGGCAAGTTCTTCAGCCTGAGCGTCTTTTTTAAGCACTGCCCTTGCTTCTGCCAGTTTTTTAAATTCATGGCTTTCTTTTAATGCTTTTGCCAAATCGTTAGCGCAATCATAAACGTTCATTTATATCACCTCATAAATTATTATGTATTTTCGTAACTATTATAACACATTTCTAAATACTGTAAATGCCCTGCTATGGTTTTACATTTAAATGCGCAAAAGAGTTTATATCTCCGTAATCAAAATGCCACCATTCAACATCACTGGCATTAAAACCTGCCATCTGCATATGAGTGCGCAGCAAATCACGCTGGTAACGCTGCAGCTCCGTACCGCCTGCAAAAGATGCATACTGGCGCACTGAAGGTTCATCAAAATCACTAATCATTTCCACAGGTTCGCCTGTTGCCAGATAATAAAGGCTTACATCCACGCTGCGCCCGGTGTTATGGCTGAAACCAGCTTCCGGCGCAGGAAGCATATTTTTATTTTCCAATGGCAGCGCATCATAAGCAAGTTTTGAAACTGACCACGGACGGTAAGCCTCCCAAACAAGCAATCCGTAACCGTAAGGCGCAAGCCTGAGCTGAACGGAATTCAATGCCGCAGCAGCTTCAACATCCAAAAACGCGCGCTTATCATCCGTCAGCGGCTGCCCGAAACAGTTATCTGCCGCTGCGTAACGTAAATCAAGTTTGATGCCCGGAACCGCCTGCTGCAAATCAACAAGCTGTACCTGTTTTCCCGCACCAAGCTGCGCAGGCATTACGGCAGCATCGGCAGCAGCTTTAAGTTCCTGCCAGTTTCCGCTTACATTAAAGCGGAAAGGCCTGCCGTTTTCACCTGCAAAAAAGCGGCGGCTGTAACGGTTGCCGCCTACGGTGCAGCTAATTCCGTAACCTTCGCGGCTGCGTTCAATGCGTACAGCGGCATCCAAATGGTTTAAGGGACCACTTTCGTTAATTGTATAAGAATCAAAATGTTCTTTATATAATGGATAGATATTGGAACCTGCAAAAGTATAATCTTTCTGTCCATAGCGGTAAACCAGTTCTACATTGCCTTTATTTTCGCGCAGCAAAAACAACTCGCCGTTGCCGTAATACATACCCAAAATATATTTTAAATCTTTAGGGCAATCTTTGGGTTCAAATGCAGGCGCTGCAAGTGCGCTTGCAGAAAAGCATAAAAAACACAGCACAATGCTTAAAATTCTGTACATCATTTTATCAGCTCCGGCCTTACGTCTTTTAAAACATTCATATATTCATTGGCTTTTTCAACCAAGCTCAAATCAATATCGCAATAAACTATTTCCTCTTCGCTTCCGCCGGCGGCAAGCACTTCGCCAAACGGGCTTATAACAGCTGAATGTCCATAAAACTTTTGGTCATGAAATTTGCCTGTACAGTTTACACCGACGATAAAAGTATGGTTTTCCAACGCACGGGCTTTGATAAATAAATCCCAGATAGCCCCGCGGATTGCAGGCCATTCCGCAGGCACAAAAATGATTTTTGCGCCTTGCATAGCCATATGGCGGAACAATTCTGGAAAGCGCAAATCGTAGCATATAGCCGATGCACAGGTAACTCCTTCCAAACTGTAAGCGTCAAAATCGTTGCCGGGCTGGAAAAAGCGCTGTTCATTAAACATGCTGAACAAATGCACCTTGCTGTAACAAAAAACAATTTCTCCGTTTTTATCAATAGTAACAGCAGTATTATAAACTTTGCCATCACCTTTGCGCAATGGTATAGAACCCGCTACGATAGCGCAGCTGTTTTCAGCGGCAATCCTGCGCAATCCATTTATAACTTCGCCATCCAGTGTATCGGCTTCCTTACTTAAATGCCCTAAGGAATAGCCTGTCGTCCATATTTCCGGCAGCACGGCAATATCGCTTTCTGGAGCAGCTTTTTTAAGCAGTTCGTAAGCCTTCTGCACATTTCCTGCTTTGTTTTTTTCTAAAACTTCCATTTGCACCAATGCAATTTTCAACACATTTCACCTCATTTATCAATCAGCTATAACCTTATCTTTTGGAAAAGTAATTTCAAACTTTGTACCTTCGCCCATTTTGCTGAACACTTGTACCGTTGCTCCATGTACGCGGATAATTTCGCGTGCAATAGCCAAACCAAGCCCTGTTCCGGGCACATTACGCGAATGTGATTTATCAACTTTGTAAAAACGCTCCCAGATAAACGGTAAATCTTCTTCCGGAATTCCCGGTCCCTGGTCAGAAATTGACAATTTTACGCTGCCATCATCTAAAAGTTCGGTCAAGAATGTTACCATGCCATTTTCGGGTGTGTATTTCAGCGCATTATCGCCTATTATAAGCACAAGCTGCACCATTTGGTCGCCCTGGCCCATAATCTGAATTTTTTCATCTACATGAACCAATAATTTAATGTTGCGTTCTACGGCATTCACCATAAGTTTTTCTGCAACATTGCGCACGATAGCGCCAAGCGGCAGCGGCTGCATTTTAGCAGGCGGCAGTTTTTCGGCAGCCTGCATGCGGCTTATATCCAACAGTTCGCGTATCATGCGTTCAAGACGCATAGTTTCTTCGTTAATAAGAAGACGGTAACGCTGAATCATTTCCTTGTCGGTAACAGTGCCGTCGCTGATAGCTTCATTATATCCGCGTATAATGGTTAAAGGCGTGCGCAGTTCGTGAGATACATTAGCAACGAAATCACGGCGTATTTTTTCAGCACGCTCTGTTTTGGCAACAAACTCACTTAAATCATTGCCAAGAGCATTTAAGGCCCTGCCCAAATCAGCTACTTCATCTTCGCCATGCACTTCTACTTTGCGGGTATAATCGCCGGCAGCAATAGCCATGGCGCTGTCTTTCATTAAAACAAGAGGCCTGATCATAGTTTTGGCAAGGCTGCGCACCATAAACATACTTAAAATCAATGCCAGAATTGCCACAATAGAAGTATAAATATAAATATCGCGCAAAAAGCCGTCAAAGCCGCTTAAAGGCTGTGCCAGCAAAATTGCGCCGCGGGCATTGCTGCCGGTTTTGCCGTACGGTACGCCGACAAGCATTACCTGCTCTTTATAATACGGGTGGTAAATTTGCGACTGTACAGATTTACCGCTATATACATCTTTTAAAATGCTTATAACTTTGGTGTCCAGCTTGCCGCTTTTTATTTCCTTGGAAATTTCAGCAGCAGAACCTTCCATCATTGTTAAATCTTTAATGCCGGGTTTTGTTCCGTCAAGTTTATAATCGGTATTAATATTAGATGCCGCAAGCAATTCATACTTATCGTCAAACAGCCATATACGTGCGCCAACCAGCCTGTCAACAGCAAATACATAACGGTTCAGTGTTTCCCTGCTGTTATTGAATTCCATAAAATATTCAATTGTTGCAGCCATTTCATTGCCTTTTTGTGCCAGCTCCTGCTCATTGGTTTTAAAAAAATAATCGGCGATAAGATAGGAAATACCTGCCGTAACGCCGACTACTATAACCATTATCAGAGCCATGAAGCTGTACATCAGCCTTGAGCTCAATGATTTGTTCATTTTTTGTCTTTAACCTCAAATTTATAGCCTACGCCCCAAATAGTTGTAATATCCCATTCGGAATCTTCCGGAATATTAAGTTTTTGCCTGATGCGTTTAATATGCGTATCGACAGTACGGGTATCGCCATAGTAGGAATAACCCCAGATAGTTTCCAAAAGCTGATTGCGCGAAAATGCTTTGCCGGGGTTAGAAGCCAGGCACCACAAAAGTTCCATTTCCTTGGCTGTAAAGGTCATTTTATTGCCAAAAGCAATAACCTGGTATTTTTCCATATCAATGCTGAGGCCTTTATATTCAATATGTGAACGTCCTGCGTCATCTTCTTTTTTCACCATTGTGCTTCTGCGCAGAACTGCTTTCACTCTTGCCAGAACCTCGCGGTTATTAAACGGTTTTGTAATATAATCGTCTGCGCCTATTTCAAGGCCCAAAATACGGTCATCGTCATCGTCTTTTGCCGTCAGCATAATAATGGGAATATCATTCATTTTGCGGACCTGTTTGCAAACTTCAAGTCCGTCCATTACCGGCATCATAATATCCAAAATAATAATATCCGGTTTTTCAGACTGGACTTTCAAAATGGCTTCCGCCCCATCTGCGGCTTCAATAACTTCAAAACCATCTTTTTCAAAATAAATTTTTAATATTTCCCTAATCGGTGCTTCATCATCAGCAATAAGTACTTTTTGTTTATCCATATAAATCACCGCCATTAACTGTTATTAGAAATATTATACAATAAAATAGCGCCTTTTGGGTATTCTTGCAATATGCTTTCACAAAAATATTACAAAGCAGAAATATTTACACGACAAAAAAATAAACTACCAGCACCAAATTTATGCTGATAGTTTATTGTAATTTTTAGATAATGCGGCATGCGCCGTAATAACGGGCACCCCAGTAACCGGTAAATGCAGAAGATACAGTTACGCCGGTGCTGGAACCTGCATGAATAAACTGGCCATTGCCGAGATAAATTCCGCAATGGGACGGACCCGGTTCATAAGTGCTGAAGAAAATCAAATCGCCGGGGCGCAGCTGGCTGGCGCTGATTTGTTTGCCGCTGTACATCTGCACATCGGCAGTACGCGGAATACTGATGCCTGCACGTGCAAATGCATACTGGGTGAAACCGGAGCAATCAAAACCGTAAACACTGGTTCCGCCAAATACATACGGCGTACCAATTACACCATAAGCCGCACGGATAACATTTCTTACCGTGGCACTTCTGCCAGAACGGTTAGGAGGCATCGGTTTCTGCATTAAAGCAGTATAGGTAGCTTCACCGATAATTCCGTCGACTTCCAACTGTTTATCCGCCTGGAAGCGTTTGACAGCGGCTTCCGTTTCAGAACCGAAATCACCGTCAAGCAGTTTGATTTCATATTTCAATTCAACCAAGCGTTTTTGAATTGCCAGGACTTCCGGACCATTATCTCCGTATTCAAACGAAGCTAATGCGGTTGCCATGTTTGCCAAGCAGAATACGCATGTCATTACCAAACAAAGGAACCTTTTTCTTATCACCCGCATCACATCCTTGTCTTTTATAAACAATTAGATTATACCATAAAACGCTATAATTGTAAACCTGAACTACCGTTTGCCGATGTGTCTGCCTATTATATACAAAGGTCTTTGCTTTACTTCTTCAAAAATACGGCCTATATATTCGCCCAAAATGCCGATTCCAACAAGCTGAATACCGCCGAGGAACAATACGCTGGCTGTCATTGTTGCCCAACCGGGCACTGCATCATTTGCAACATATTTTACATAAAGTACATGTAAAACCAGCAAAAAACTGATTAAACCGAACACAAATCCTATATAAAATGCCCAGCGCAGCGGTAAATTTGAAAAAGAAGTTATTCCGTCCAATGCAAAATGCAGCATTTTACGCAGATTATATTTAGAATGTCCGGCAAAACGCGGCGGTGCAGTAAACTTAAAAGTAGCAGTTTTAAAGCCCAGCGTATTGACCAGACCACGGATAAAACGGGCACGTTCACGGTAACGCCTGAACGCTTCCACTGCAACTTTGTCCATCAGGCGAAAATCACTGCTGCCCGGAGTAATTTCAACTTTTGACATGGAGTTGATAATTTTATAGTATGCTTTGGAAGTAATATTTTTAAAAAATGATGCGTCTTCTGTTGCTGTGCGCATTGTCTGCACAATCTGAAAGCCATCTTCCCACAGCTTTAAAAGTTCCGGCACCAGTTCAGGAGGATGCTGCAAATCACCATCCATGGTTATAACGGCATCGCCTTCTGCATTATCAAGCCCGCAAGTCAATGCAAGCTGATGTCCATAATTGCGCGATAAAAAATAAACCTGCACATGAGCGTCTTGCTCAGCCAAATCTGCCAAAATTCTGTGGCTGTTATCACTGGAACCATCATCAACAAAAATGATTTCATAATCATAAGGCTGCTCCTGCATAACACTGCCTATACGCTTATGAAACTCATGCAGATTTTCTTCTTCATTATAAACCGGTACAACAAACGAAACTAATTTCTTCATTTTCAGACACACCTTAAATTAAATTACCTTTATATTATATAACAACTTTAAGCAAATTGTAACTGCCGATTATTAAGCTAAGCTTAATTTTTGCAAAAAAATAAGGCCGGTAAAATTACCAGCCGTACTTTCAAGAATACGAGTGCTCAATAAGCCGGGTTCTGTTCCGCAAAGCGGCAGCAATCATTTATCTAGGCCTGCAATTACTTGCAGGCTCAAGCGACACAACCCGGAAGGATCAGCGGGCCGCTTCATCCCTTCCCTATTTGGTCTTGCTCCGAATGGGGTTTACCTAGCCGGCCGG
>USHB01000060.1 GCA_900554395.1 uncultured Phascolarctobacterium sp. | reverse complement strand
ATGTCGGCCTTTTGGGCGCAGGTACGGTTGCCGGCGGCGTAATGCATGTGCTGGAAAGCAACAGTACCGAAATTGCCAAAAAGGCAGGCTGCAAAATAAAAATAAAAAAAGTTTTAGTCCGCAATAAGGCAAAAGCGGAAGAACTAAGCAAAAAATATACCGTTACGGATAATTTTGAGGATATCGTAAACGACCCGGAAATTGATATTATCGTTGAACTTATCGGGCGCGAGCATCCTGCGAAAGAATATATTGCTTCAGCACTGGAGCACGGCAAAAATGTTGTAACTGCCAATAAGGATGTGCTTGCAAGATATGGCAAGGAACTTTTTCCTCTGGCAGAAACCCACAATGTTGATTTCATGTTTGAAGGCGCAGTAGGCGGCGGCATACCTATTATCCGCCCGTTAAAATCGTGCCTGGCGGCAAACCGCATAACATCTGTTATGGGCATTGTAAATGGAACCACCAATTATATGCTTACCAAAATGCTGCACGATAATATGGATTATGATGATGTTCTGCGTGAAGCGCAGGAAAAAGGCTATGCTGAATCTGACCCGACTGCCGATGTAGGCGGACTGGACGCTGCACGCAAACTGGTTATTCTGGCATCCATAGCGTTTAATACGCGCATCAGCCTTGATGATGTCATGGTATCGGGCATTGAAAGTTTAAAACTGTGCGATATTGATTATGCCAAAGAACTTGGCTATACCATTAAACTGCTTGCCGTTGCCAAACATGATGAAGAAAAGGGCATTACCGTATGCGTAAGGCCTACCATGCTGCCGGTAAGCCATCCGCTGGCAGGTGTAAACGATGTGTTTAACGCCGTGTTTGTGGAAGGCGATGCACTTGGCGAAGCTATGTTTATGGGGCGCGGCGCAGGCGGTTTGCCTACTGCAAGCGCCGTTTGCGGCGATATTATCGACGTTGCGCGCAATATGGTGCATCAATCTACCGGGCGCATTAACTGCACCTGTTTTGATGAAAAGCATCTGTGCAAGCTCGAAGATATGCTTTCGCCGTTTTATATCCGTCTGCACGTTGCAGACAGACCGGGCGTACTGGCAGCTATTGCCGCAGCTTTTGCCGCACAGAACGTAGGCCTTAAAAAAGTTATCCAAAAACAAATGGTAGGCGACAAGATTGCAGAACTTGTAGTAATTACCTATCATGTTTCGGAACTTGATATGCAGATGGCAGTGCAGACTTTGAGAGGGTTGCCTGTCATTAAAGAGGTTTGCAGCGTCATCCATGTAGAAGATGACAGCGTGGAGTAAAGGCAATGAGAACCTCTGTAAAGGTTATTGTGCCTGCAACTTCGGCAAACTGCGGGCCGGGGTTTGATGTTTTGGGCGCAGCCTGCAACTTATATAACGAATTTACTTATGAACTTACCAAACGCGGTTTTGAACTTGAAGTAACGGGCGAGGGCAGCGGGCGGCTGCACGCCAGCGGTAAAAATCTGGCGTTTTCATCGTTTTTCCGCTTATGGAATGAACTGACAGACCGCCGCTATACCGGTTTAAAAGTTACCATGCATAACCGCATACCGCTTTCGCGCGGGCTTGGCAGCAGCAGCACCGCCATTGTGGCAGGGCTGATGGCAGCCAATTACTTAACAGGCAATACTTTAACCAAAGAGCAGCTTGTAAATTACGCTACGGAAATTGAAGGGCATCCGGATAATGTAGCACCGGCACTTTTGGGCGGCTTTACCGTAAGTTATATGGCTTACGGCAAGGCAAACAGCCTGCGCTTTATACCGGCGCGCGAACTGCGCTTTATTGCCGCCGTTCCGGCAGAGCCGCTTTCCACAGCAAAAGCGCGGCAGGCGATACCTGAAACCGTAAGCCACAAGGATGCGGTATTTAATGCCGGGCGCAGCGCGCTTTTGGTAAGCACGCTGTTAACAGGCGAATACCAGTATCTGCCGGACGCACTGGAAGACAAACTGCACCAGCCTTACCGCATGCCGCTTATTAACGGCACGCAGGCGGTGTTTAAAGCAGCTAAAAACGCCGGCGCTTACGGCGCAATTATCAGCGGTGCGGGTTCTACCTTAATGGCTTATGCCAGCCCGAAGGCAGATTGCGAAAAAATAGGGCTTGCCATGCAGCAGGCTTTTGAAAAAGCAGGTCAGCAGGCAGTGTACCATGTTTTAAAACTTGATACGGAAGGCGCAAGAACAGTTGATAATTAATGCTTGACATTTAGCTTTTAGTTGTTTATAATATTACTTGTGTTTCGGGGCGTGGCTCAGCTTGGTAGAGCGCTTCCTTGGGGTGGAAGAGGTCGTGGGTTCGAATCCCGCCGCTCCGACCCTTTCGGATCGCCAGCCGAAACAAATGCCTTTACGGGAAATCCCCGTGAAGGCTTTTTTATATCCTGCCAAAAGGGGTGCAAGTTATGATTCGCAGCGTAAAACTCATCTGTGCTGAATGCGGCGAAACCTTTACGCCGGAAGGCGGCGTTTTGTATTATAAAGATAATTACATTAACAACACGGTAAAAGAGGCCAAATTCATCTGCCCGGCGTGCATACAAAAATGGCACGATAAATGGCAGATTAAAAACGCTGAATTTAACGAAGTTGATTATGTAATGACTGTTACCATTGAACTTGCCGACGGCATCGTTTACGAAGATTTGGACTGCACGCCGATGGAAGGCAGCGTTGTGGTGGGCATGGATGTGCCGCCCGAGGCGCAGAAAAAATTATATGAGTTTTACCGTGAGTGGGATTTAAAACGCAAGCGCGATGTGCTTAAATACTGCACCTTTAAAGATGAATTTATGCGTACTTCGTTCAGCTGCGAAACTTACGGCGGCGAAAAATACGAGGACGTTGCCTTCAGGGTAAACATTAAGGGCGTTATGGAAACGGCAGTGCCGGTGCCAGATTATATTTTGAAACAGATTATTGATGCTTACAGCATTTACGAATTGCAAAACAGGGATTAACGGAGGAAACAATGCAGGAATTACTTGAAAAGATTGAAAAAAGGCGTACTTTTGCTATTATTTCGCACCCTGACGCCGGTAAAACTACTTTGACGGAAAAACTTTTGCTGTACGGCGGCGCCATTCACCTTGCCGGTACGGTAAAGGCGCGTAAATCCAACCGCCACGCAGTTTCTGACTGGATGGAAATTGAAAAGCAGCGCGGTATTTCCGTTACCAGTTCCGTTTTGCAGTTTGATTATGACGGCTACCGCGTAAACATTCTTGATACGCCTGGCCATCAGGATTTCTCGGAAGATACTTACCGCACGTTGATGGCGGCCGACAGCGCCGTAATGCTTATCGACTGCGCCAAAGGCGTGGAACCGCAGACCAAAAAACTTTTCTGGGTTTGCCACCGCCGCCGCCTGCCGGTATTTACCTTTGTCAACAAGCTCGACCGTTACGGCCGCGACCCGTTTGATTTGATGGACGAAATTGAGCAGGTGCTCGGCATCCGCGCGTACCCGATTAACTGGCCTATCGGCATCGACGGCAACTATATCGGCGTTTATGACCGCGTTAAAAACCAGATTGAACTGTTTGAAAACGACAGCAGCCACGGTTCTAAAATTTTAAAATCTACCACGGGCAGCCTTGATGACCCGGAAATTATTGCAGCCATTGGCGAAGATTTGTACAATAAACTATGCGAAGATATTGAACTTTTGGACCTTGCCGGTGATGAGTTCGATATGGAAAAGGTAAACCGCGGCGAACTTACGCCGATGTTTTTCGGCAGTGCCATGACCAACTTCGGCGTGCGCAGCTTTTTGGAAAAATTCCTGGAACTTTCTCCGCAGCCGCAGCCGCGCATTTTGCAAAATGGCGATTTAATCAGCCCGGATAACGAATTGTTCAGCGCATTTGTATTTAAAATTCAGGCTAACATGAACCCGGCGCACCGCGACCGCATTGCCTTTATGCGCATTTGCAGCGGCGTGTTCAAAAAGGGCATGCAGGTTTACCACATGCAGGGCGGCAAGCCTGTTAAGCTGGCGCAGCCGCAGCAGTTCCTCGCGCAGGAGCGCACTATTGTGGAAGAAGCATACCCGGGCGATATTATCGGTATTTTCGACCCCGGTATCTTCGGTATCGGCGATTCTTTGAGCGATGAAAAACTGAAAATCCAGTTTGAGGATTTCCCTGTATTCCCGCCGGAAATTTTTGCCCGCGTGCAGCCAAAAGATTCCTTAAAACGCAAACAGTTTGAAAAAGGCATTGTGCAGCTCGCACAGGAAGGCGCCATTCAGGTGTTCCGGCAAAAAGATTTGGGCATAGAAAGCTTTATTGTAGGCGTGGTAGGTTCCCTGCAGCTTGAAGTTTTGGAATACCGCCTGCTGAACGAATACAGCGCCCAGCTTTTAATGAACCAGCTTGGTTACAGCGTGGCACGCTGGGTATATGCCGAAAACGAAAAAGATATTGAAAACCTCAAAGGCCTTGATAACGGCATGCTGGTTTACGATAAAAAAGACCGCCCGGTAATACTGGTCAACAACGAATGGGCGCTGAACTGGATTTTGGACCGCAACCCCAATTTGCAGTTCTTAACCGTTCCTTCTGACGTAGCGAAGATTTAAAGGATAAAGCCATGGAAAAAATAAAACCGTTTTATGTGCTTGATGTTCCCGTATATCCATATACAATGGATGGAGCCGTCAACTTTTTAAACTCACAAGTTAAAAATAAAAAGCAAACCTTTGTAGTTACCGCCAATGCGGAAATTATTATGATGTGCCAGAAAGACGCAGAATACAAAAATGTTGTTTGCCAAAACGCCGATTTGGTGCTTGCCGATGGTGCGGGCACAGTATGGGCGGGGCGCAAACTCGGTCATAACGTGCCGGAACGCGTTGCAGGCTGCGATTTATTTGTGGAACTTGCCAAACTGGCTGCAAAAAAAGATTACAAGGTATTTTTCTTCGGCGCGGCTCCCGGCATTGCCGAAGCGGCAAGGGATAAACTGCTTGCCATGGCGCCGGGGCTGAAAGTGGCAGGCTGCCGCAACGGTTATTTTAAAGAAGAAGAAAACGAAGAAATAATTGCCGAAATTAACAGCAGCGGGGCAGAGATGCTTTTTATCGCGCTGGGCGCGCCAAAGCAGGAAAAATGGCTGGCACAATACCGCGCGCAGCTTAAACCGCAGATTTTAATGGGTGTTGGCGGCAGTTTTGACGTTTTGGCAGGCAAAATGGAACGTGCGCCGCTGTGGATGCAGAAAGCATCGCTTGAATGGCTGTTCCGTCTGTATAAACAGCCCAGCCGCATCGGCAGAATGATGGTGCTGCCGCAATTTGTGATTAAAGTGTTACAAAGTAAATAATAAGGTAGACAAAAAGACCTGCCTATACTATAATAATATGATGAACAAATGATGTTTATCATATTATTTTTTTGTGGATTTACAGAAAGGAGCAGCAATGACAATAGTAAAAGATGGTTACCCGTTTATACTGGGCGCTTTGGCAGTTGCTTTGGCAGTCTGGTACTGGGCTGGTATCGTTTGGTGTATTCCCTTCTTTGTTTTAGCGGCATATTTTGCCTACTTTTTCCGTAATCCAAACCGCGCTACCGAGCAGGACGGTTCAATTATTTATTCTCCGGCCGACGGTACGGTTATGGCGGTTGAGGATTTTTACGATGAGGAATACCTTAACGAAGACGCCGTTAAGGTTACTATTTTCCTTTCTGTTTTTAACGTACATGTCAACCGCAGCCCTGTAAGCGGCGAAATAAAATATCAGCGTTATACCTGCGGCCAGTTCGTTCCCGCCTATGAAAAAAACGCTTCGTTTGAAAACGAACGCCATGCCATCGGCGTGCAGAACGATAAGATGAAAGTGCTGATTATTCAGGTGGCAGGCCTTTTGGCGCGCCGTATTGTTTCGTGGGTAAGCGTTGGGCACAAGCTCAGCCAGGGCGAATGCTACGGCATGATTAAATTCGGTTCCAGCACAGAGCTGGTGCTGCCTAAAAATGTTGAAGTTCTTGTTAAAAAAGGAGATGCCGTCACCGGCGGTGAATCTATTATCGGGAGGGTTTTGGACTGATGGAATACCGTCGTATAATACCTAATAGTATCAGCGGTGCAAACTTGATTTTAGGCGTTCTTTCTATTTTTGAATCTGTTGCCGGTAACTTTGATTTAGCGGCAATTTACATTATCGCTTCCGTGGCTGTTGATGCCTGTGACGGACGTGCGGCAAGGGCTTTGGGCGTTGCTGGCAAGTTCGGCGTTGAAATGGATTCTCTCTGCGACGTATGCTCTTTCGGCGTTGCTCCTGCCGTAATGATGTACTATTACGGCTTAACCGATTTCGGCATCTGGGGACAGCTTATTGCATCATTGTTCCCGGTGTGGGGCGCACTGCGCCTGGCGCGTTTTAACATTAATGCCGATGTTATTCACGGTTATTTTCAGGGCATGCCTATTCCGGGCGGCGCGTGCGTACTTTGCACCTTTGTGCTTGCAGGTTACGATGTTCCGCAAACCTACATTGCAGTGCTTACCTTTGTTATCGGCTGCCTTTTGTATTCTTCCATCCGTTATCCGGATTTTAAGGGCAAGGGCAACCCGCTCTTTAAAGTACCTGTTATTATCGGTCTTGCCATTGGCGCTGCCATTTTCTATATGCGTCCCGAAGGCTGGCCGTTTGTAATTATGTTTACCTATACAATTATCGGTATCATCAATGCGGTTTATGTTAAACTCTTCAACAAACAGTATTAGTGCAAAGCGAGGAGCCTTTTTATGACGACGTATTTTGATATAATTATGATTCCTCTCCAGCTCTTAATCGTATTTTTTACCATTTATTATTTTACGCTTTCTTTCTTTGGGCTGGTTTACCGCAAAAAAGATAAAAAGGTTTATGAAGAAAAGCATACTTTCGCCATGGTTGTCTGTGCGCATAACGAAGAACGCGTAATCGGCGCCCTGGTGGAAAACCTGCATTTGCTCAATTATTCTGACAAACTGTACGATATTTTTGTTGTTGCCGACAACTGCACGGATAAAACGGCAGAAGTGGCACGTAACGCCGGCGCACAGGTACATGAACGCTTTAACGATACCGAAAAGGGCAAAGGCTATGCTATGGACTGGATGTTCAACCGCATTTTTAAAATGGAACGCCAGTATGATGCAGTCTGCGTATTCGATGCCGACAACCTTGTGCATCCGGACTTTTTAAAAGAAATGAACAGCCGCCTCTGCAACGGCGAACGCTTAATTCAGGGTTATCTCGATTCCAAAAATCCTAACGATACCTGGATTTCCGGCACCTTTTCCATTGCATTCTGGGTTATTAACCATGTATACCATCTGGCAAAATATAATATCGGCCTTTCAAGCTGCCTTGGCGGCACCGGCATGTGCATTTCCACAGATATTCTGCGTCGCTATGGCTGGGGAGCAACCTGCCTGACGGAAGATATGGAATTTACCATGAAGGCAATTCTTGAAGGCATTCCTACAACATGGGCGCACGATGCCATTGTTTACGATGAAAAGCCGCTGACATTCATGCAATCGTGGAATCAGCGCAAACGCTGGGCGCAGGGCCAGTTTGATGTTGGCAGCCGTTATATAGGCAAACTGTTCAAACGCGGCATTAAAGAACATAACCCCATTATGCTTGATGCCATTCTGCACTTGTTCCAGCCTTACTTTTTACTGCTTTCAACCTTCTATGTAATTTGCAGCTACATTTATATGTACTATCCGTTCTATACCAATGTGCTGTATTCCATCCTGCCGATAGAAGTATGGACTCTCATCGGCGTAGGGCAGTATGTGTTCCCGGTTATTGTACTGTGGAAAATCCGCGCTTCGCTTAAATCGTGGTTTTATCTTTTGCTGTATCCGCTGTTTATTTACAGCTGGATTCCCATTACCTTCCTGGGCTTCCTGCACAGGCATGACCACGAATGGAGCCATACGCTTCATACCCGCAACATTAAGTTCGACGAAGTGCTGATTCCCAAAAATGCAGAGTTTGGCCCCAAACAGGTGGTATTCCCAAAAAAGTAGTAAACGCCCAACCGGGCGATAAACCAAACGAAACACCAAAAACAA
>USHB01000059.1 GCA_900554395.1 uncultured Phascolarctobacterium sp. | reverse complement strand
CCCGGATATACCCTGAGCAATAACCAGAGCCAGCGCGCTGCCGGGAACGCCCCAGCCGAAATTAATAATAAAAACCAACGCCAGCACTATGTTCAGCAAGGTTGAAATTATCAAAAAATACAGCGGCGTTTTGCTGTCGCCCAATGCGCGTAATATGTTGGAAAGCATATTATACGCCATCATAAAAATCAGCCCGTAAACTATAATCATTACATAGGCTTTGGCATCGGCATACAGCTTAGCCGGTATATTCATCGCCGCCAGCGCCGGGTCAATATAGCACACGGTAAGCGCCATCATTATTACAACAAAAAGCGTACACAGCATTGTTGTCATTGCCGCACTGCGTCTTACGCCGTCCATATCCCCCGCGCCGAAACGCTGTCCGGTAACAACACTGAAACCGCCGCTTAATCCCAAAGTAAGAATTACCAGCATCATAAACAGCGGCGCCGTTGCGCCAACTGCCGCCAAAGCATCTACGCCGATAGTTCTGCCAACGATAATTATATCGGCAATATTATAGAGCTGCTGAAAAACATTGCCTATCAGCAGCGGCACCATAAAAGGAATTATAAGTTTAAGCGGTTCCCCTTCCGTCATGTTTTTCATAACTATCACCGCCTGTTAAAAATAATGCAGACTTATAAGTCAGCAATTTCATTGTAACATCTTTTTAACTAATAAACAATATTTTTATTATTCGCCTATAATCAGCCTTTTACCTTCCATTTATCAAAGAAATGTATGTATCTTTCATAAAGATATACCATTCTGCCAACCAGTACAGCAGCGGCAATAGTGCCGAGCCCTACGCCGCGCAGACCACCGAATTCAAATACGGAAATACATACGCTGATGGTAACGAGCGTAATATCAAAACAGTTTTTTAAAGTACTGAACTTCATTTTAGTTACAAATGCCAGTACATTTACCAGCCCTTCACCGGCAGCAAAAAATATTTTGGCACGCACTTCCAAAAACACGCCAAAGCCAAGCACAACCACGCTTATAAGGCAGGCTGCCCATTTTTCCAGTTCCGTTACCGGCGTAAAACCCTGCAAAACCCACATAAAAAAGTCAATTCCATAACCAAACGGAATTGTAACAAAAACCTGCCCAAGAAGTTCACGCCAGTAAAAACCGCGCAGCAAAAGAGGCTGCACCGCGATAAAAAGCATGTTCATCACAATAGTTGTATAACCAACGCTGAACGGCGTACACAGGCTCAATACCCACGGCACGCTTGATATGGGCGAAGTTCCCAAATCAGCCTTGCAGGAAAGCGCAATGGCAAAAGTCATCAGCGCAATTCCGCAGATAAACATAATAAAACGCTCTTTAAAATATTGTTTAGTGTTCAAAATATCCTCTCCCCCGTTCAAATAAATTAATTTGCAAATGTTCTGGCAAACCAAATAAAAAAAGACGATAAATCGTCTTTTTTTACAGCCGTTGATATTTTTAGCCTTTTACTACGGTGTTGGTCAATTTGCCAATGCCTTCAATTTCTACGGTTACAACATCTCCTGGTACCATTGGCCCGCATCCCATAGGCGTTCCTGTCAGGACAAGGTCGCCGGCATCAAGCGTCATGCTTTCGGAAATATAACTTAAAATTTCATAAGGGTTGTAAACCATATCACTGGTACGCCCGTTTTGTTTAAGTTCACCATTCAGATAAGTTTTAATTGCCAAATCAGTCGGGTCAAGGTCTGTTTCAAGCCACGGCCCTAAGGGGCAGAAGGTATCAAAAGATTTGCTGCGCAGCCATTGTACATCATCAAGCTGCAAATCACGTGCTGTTACATCATTGGCACAGGTATAACCCAAAATATAATCTTTTACTTCTTCAGGTTTTACATTGCGCATACGTTTTTTTATAACAACGCCAAGTTCAGCTTCATAAACAACTTCCTTGCTCTGCCACGGATATACAATATCGGCACCGTTGCCTATAATCGTATGGGCCGCCTTGCTGAACAGCATCGGTTCCTTTGGAACTTCCGCATGAAATTCTTCCGCATGCTGGCGGTAGTTAAAACCTACACAAATAATCTGCTTCGGTACGCAGGGAGCTAAAAGCTTAATATCTTCCAGGCGGAATTCTTCATCAGTAATGCGCCAAAACGTTTCCAGACTTCCATATACTGTCCTTACAACATCACCATCAATAAAGCCTATTCTCTTATTGCCGTTTGGTTCTTCAAAACGTATACATCTCATTTTAAAGTATCATCCTTTGCATTTTTCGTTGTTCAAAATATACCGGCACCAGCCCTGCAGCTTCCGCCATTTCCCGGGCAATATCAAGCCTGCGTCCAACATGTTCACGGTAATGCGCATCACTGCCCAGCGTTGCATAACGCCCGCCCAGTTCGCGGAAACGCTTATATAAAACCAGCAGAGTCTCAACTGCTTTGGGGCTGTCTAAACGCCGTGTATTAATTTCCATTGCTTTTTCTTTTTCTGCCAGCAATTTAAATACCGTATCAAATAAATCCGGCGCTTCGGCGTAAATAAGTTCCTTATCTTCATATGGCATATAGCGGCACATATAATCTATATGCGCAAAGCTGTCAAAATTATCATGCAGCTTTAAATTAACTGCCGTTGCCTGTAAAAATTCCTGTACAGCCTCCAGCTTTGTTTTGCCATTATATGTTTTTTCTTCATACATATCACGGCCGTTCATGCAGTGCATGGAACCCAAAATAAAATCAAACGGATATTTTGCACCAAGGGCATCATCATTGGAACAAGTAGATTCCTGCATGCCGATTTCAATGCCAAGCAGCAAATTTTTGCCGCGGTAAGGATTAAACTTTGCAAAATAGTCATCAATGTCAAAAACAAATGCTTCCGGGTTTGTTGGATAATCCTGGTCCCAATGCTCAGTAACAATCATGCCTATGCCCTGCTTTTCCGCCGCAGCTCTGGCATCGTCAATTTTCATTTTAGAATCAATAGAATACTGGCAGTGCATATGTGTATCAAAAATCATTTTTTACTACCTCGTATAGTCTATTATAACACATTCTGAGAAAAATGCTGAACTTCATTAATATTTTACCAAAATCTAACTGATTTTTAGCAATTCTGCGTATTGCTTTCAAATTTTAATTTTAAAGCGTTTTTTGTGTCAAGACATATCAAAGTATTCATTTTCTGTTTTCTATGCCTTAACGGCAATTTAAACGCATGAAAATTTTTTAACGCACAATTTGCTCTAAAACTTCTTTTTCTTCATCAGAAAGCTGATATGTTGATTTTCCGTTTTCTACAGGTTTGGCATAAGTTCTGTTGTCCTCTCTGCCATAAAGGCTTGAAAGCACAACACCGTTATTGTTTTCATCAAGCACTGCCAGAGAATAACTTAAATTGCTGCCGGTATCTGTAAACGCATTATAACGCAGAAGTTTTACTTTCTGCACGCAGCCTTTCATCTGTTCACGCATGGCTTTCTGATGTTCTTCCAATTCTTTTAAATCTTCTTTAGCTGCACGTACTTCCGTTAAAGTCTGTGTCAAAATTTCATCCCAGTTTTTATTATCTCCCTGAGTAAAGAAATCGTATTTTTGCTGTAATGCAGCCAATTTTTTATTTTGGTCACTGTATTTTTTAAACAAAATTAACAATAACACCAATAATACCAAAATTATAACAAACAGGTAATTCTGCATCATCAAATTAATATTTTCCAAGGTTCTTCCTCCAATTAAGCAAAATAATAAGCAATAAAACCTGCCGCCAGTATAGCCGGGAGCTGATTGCCTATGCGTATTTGCAGTAATTTTAATATATTAATGCCAATGGCCATAATCAAAATACCGCCGCAGGCACTTACTTCATTTAACACAACTTCTGTCATTACAGGCTGCAAAAATCCTGCCAGCAGCGTAATGCTTCCCTGATACAAGAAAACACTGAATGCAGATAACGCAACGCCAACGCCCATATTAGCAGATAAAATTATGGAAATAATACAGTCTAAAGTTGATTTGGCATATAAAATAGTAGGGTCACTTTTTAAGCCATCCTGCAAAGCGCCAACTACTGCCATAGCACCAATACAAAAAATCAGCGTAGCAGATACAAAACCTTCTGAAATTTTGGCAGCTGCACCGCTGCTTTTGCTGCTGTATAATTTTGTGCCTGCCCAATTGCCAAAACGCTGTAAATTTCCATCAATATCCATAGCTTCGCCTATAATGGAACCTATTACAAGGCTGACTGCCTGAATAACAATATTGTTAGTTTTAATTGCCATTTGCAGGCCAACTATAAAAATGCAAAGCGCCACGCCCTGCATAATTGTCTGCTGCCATTTATCTGGCAAACCGCGTTTTAAAATAAGCCCCAGCATAGTACCGCCAATGATAGCTGCTGCATTGGCTATTGTACCCATGCCTGTCATAAAGCCATCACCGGCAGATTATTACATTCCATTTCTTTCCCTCATTTCAATAAAATTTAGCTTAAACAGTCAGTTTTTGTTTTTTCTTTTCTGCTGTTTTGGGGCGCTGTTCCAACAGTTCGTAAATGCGCTCCAAATCTTCATCAGAATAATACTCTATTTCTATTTTGCCCTGTTTTTCATTTTTAGGCACAATTTTAACTTTTGTTCCCAAAAGTTCTATTAAACGGTTTTGAAAATCGCGGCAATAAACGCTTATTTCTTTATTTTTGCGCTTTCTGCCTTTCTTCTCTACTTCAGCATTTTTTTCATCATCAAACTGAATATGCTCACCGTTTTTAATTTTCTTAACAAGTTCTTCAACCGCTCGTGCGGAAAGACCCTGTTCAATAATTATCAATGCTAGTTGTTCCTGTTCTTCTTCATTATCCAATGAAAGAAGCGGCCTTACCTGCCCCATTGTTAATGTTTCACGTGAAACAGCATCGCGTATATCTTGCGGTAAATTTAACAAACGTAAAATATTGGTTACTGCTGTGCGGCTGCGCCCGATTTTTTTTGCTGCCTGTTCCTGGTTAAAGCCGAATTCGCTCATCAGGCGTTTTATGCCTTCGGCCTCTTCAATAGGATTCAGGTCATGACGCTGAATATTTTCAACAAGCGCTATTTCAGCCATTTTTGCATTATCGTACTCACGCACAATAACAGGCACTGTTTTTAATTTAGCATTTTTAGCTGCGCGCCAGCGTCTTTCACCGGCAACAATTTCATATTTACGTCCATTTTTACGGACAATTAAAGGCTGGATTACACCGTGTTCTTTAATGCTTTCTGTAAGTTCTTCCAGTTTTTCAGTATCAAAAGTTTTACGCGGCTGCTGCGGATTAGGCGTAATATCGCTAACAGCAATTTCTATTTCCTTTTCGTTAGGCTGTGCTTCTTCAACCGGTGCAATTGTTGCATTATCAGTAAAAATTGCGCCAAGCCCTTTGCCAAGCCCGCCTTTTTTATTCATCTCCCAATACCTCCTGTGCCAGTTCCATATATACCTGCGCACCTTTAGATTTAGGGTCATAAACAATTACAGGCTGTCCATGGCTCGGAGCTTCACTTAAACGTACATTGCGCGGTATAATCGTATTATACATTTTGGTATTAAAATATTTGCGAACTTCACCAACAACATCACTTGATAAATTAGTACGTTGGTCAAACATCGTCATCAAAACGCCTTCCAGTTTAAGCGCCGGATTCAAATTACGCTGCACAAGTTTGATAGTATTCATCAACTGGCTTACGCCTTCCAACGCATAAAACTCGCACTGAATCGGCACAAGGACTGAATTTGCAGCTGTTAAGGCATTGATTGTCAGCAGTCCTAAAGATGGCGGGCAGTCAATAAGAACATAATCATAATCATGTTTCACACGTTCCAAAGCATTTTTTAAACGCCCTTCCCTGTTCATCAGGCTTACAAGTTCAATTTCTGCACCAGCAAGCCGAATTGTGGCAGGAATAACATCAAGATTTTCATAATCACTATGCAGCAAAACGTCTTTCATGGCTACATCGTTGATTAAAGTATCATATATGCATTTTTTTATATCGCGTTTATCAAAACCCAAGCCGCTTGTGGCATTGCCCTGCGGGTCTGCATCAAGCATCAGCACTTTGCGACCTTTCTGTGCAAGGCATGCTGCAAGGTTTACGGCTGTGGTTGTTTTACCGACACCGCCTTTTTGATTTGCGATTGCAATTACCTTTACCAAATTTCTCACCTCATAAAATCACTAAAGCTGTCTTAATAATTTTATCACATTTTTATGAGCAAACATATAGAAATCAAAAAGTTTTTTACGTTTCACGTGAAACATTATACTTTTATTATTGCAGAAAATGTGCTTTTAAAATATAATGACAAAGAAAGGAGTAAAAATGGATATAAGAACAGTAACCAAAAATGATTTTGATGAAATTTATAAATTTATTAAGGAAGCATTTAAAACTGCCGAAGTAAGTGATGGCACCGAACAGGATTTTGTGCTGGCATTGCGTAAGAGCGAAAATTATTTGCCGGAATTGGAATTTGCTGCCTATAATGAAAATTTACTTATCGGCCATATCATGCTTACAAAACAGAAATTAACCTGCAATAAACCTGTTAATGCCGTACTTGTTGCTCCTCTCAGCGTAAAATCAGAATACAGAAACAACGGCATAGGTTCAGCACTAATGCAGCATGCTTTAAAAGAAGCCATTAAGCAAAATTATTCAGCTGCATTTTTAATAGGCAATCCGGAATATTACAGGCGTTTCGGTTTCAGACAATGCTCTAAATATAATATAAAAAATATTAGCGAAGTACCAGATAAATTTGTTTTAGCTCATGAACTTATTCCGGATACTTTTAAAAATATTACCGGAGAAATTAAAATTATATAAAATAAAAAGCGGCATAAAGCCGCTTTTTTTATTTTAATTTACAAACATCAACCCAGCCTGAAAAATGGTCGGTATATTTTTCCAAATCAGGTATGGTAAGTTTAATGGCACTGTTGCTGCTGCCGCATGCAGGATAAACATATTCAAATCGTTTTAAAGATTCGTCCAAGAATACCTGTACGCCATCGTTAACTGCAAACGGGCACACTCCCCCAACTGCATGTCCAATCAGTTTTTCGGCATCTTCCGCAGCAAGCATTTTTGCTTTCACGCCAAAACGTGTTTTATATTTATGGTTATCTATTTTTACGTCTCCCGGTGCAACTATTAAAATTATATCATCATGCACGGCAAAAGAAAGAGTTTTAGCAATCAGGCTGCCATCGCAATTTAAAGCTTTTGCAGCCAGTTCAACCGTTGCGCTTGATACATCAAATTCTAAAATTTGGTCTTCCATATTACGGGCTTTAAAATATTCCCTTACTTTTTCAATCGACAAAATTTACCCCTCCGTTAAATGCGTACCATATCACGCATAATAGCAGCAATATTTTCAGCGCCGCACATTTTCATTGTATCTTCAAGCTCTCCGGCAAGTTTTTCTATATATACTTTTACTCCTTCTTCGGCACCGCCGTAAACAGCAGTTACAAACGGACGGGCAATAATAACGCCGTCAGCACCTAAGGCTATGGCTTTAAAAATATCCACGCCGCTGCGGATGCCGCCATCTACCAGAACTTTCATGCCGCCGCCAACTGCATGGCAGATTTCTTCCAATACTTCTGCCGTAGCAGAACACTGGTCAAGCACACGTCCGCCATGATTGGAAACGATAATTGCTGCTGCACCGGCTGCATGTGCCTTTAATGCTCCGCGTACAGTCATTACACCTTTAACAATAAACGGAATGCCTGCTTCTTTTACAATTTCTGCAAGTTCTTCAACGGATTTGCTGCCGGCAGGAGGCTGCATATTTTTCAAAAACGGAAGTCCTGCGGCATCAACATCCATAGCCACAGCAAAAGCGCCGCTGTTTTTTACAAGAGCAAGTTTTTCTTTAACAAGCGGCAGGTTCCAAGGTTTTACAGTAGGTATGCCGATGCCCCCTGCAGCAGCAATAGCTTCAGTTGCACCCTGCATTACCTGCGGATTTAAACCATCGCCAGTAAAAGCGGCAATGCCATTTTGTGCGCAGGCAGAAACCAAAATTTTATTATAAGTAAGTTCATCATAAGCATCGCTGTAATGCAGTTCTACGGCACCGACAGGCCCTGCAAAAAACGGATAGCTGAATTTGCGTCCAAAAAGTTCAACAGA
>USHB01000058.1 GCA_900554395.1 uncultured Phascolarctobacterium sp. | reverse complement strand
ACACTTAATTAATTTAATATAAATATAAGATATATAAAGTGAGGTAAACGATTATGAAAAAACCACTGCTTACCCGTATTTGTGCCGCACTAATGCTGTTAGCCGCTTTTTCCGCATCAGCATGCGGCTCTTCCCCAACTGCTTCTGGCTCTGCACTATCAAATAATCAAAGAACCATTAACCCGGGTAATTTTAATTTCAGCACCCACACCGTGTTGCTGAACAGCGGTTATGAAATGCCTATTAACGGACTTGGCACTTACAGCCTGCTTGGCACTACGGGATATAATGCTGTAACAACGGCATTAAAAAACGGCGTGCGTCTGATTGACACCGCCTATATGTACCATAACGAAGAAGAAATAGGCAAAGCCATACGGGATTCCGGCATTCCGCGCGAAGAAATTTTTGTTATCACCAAGCTGTATCCTACTCAGTTTAACAATCCGGAAGCAGCTATTAAAGAAGCTTTGCGCAAACTGAACATTGGTTATATTGATATGATGCTCCTGCATCATCCTGGCAGAGGGGATGTAAAAACGTACAAAGTAATGGAAAAATATGTCCGCGAAGGAAAAATCCGTTCTATCGGGCTTTCCAACTGGTATGTAAAAGAGCTGAAAGAATTTTTACCACAGGTAAATATTAAACCGGCACTGGTACAAAACGAAATCCATCCTTACTATCAGGAAAATGATGTTATTCCTTATATTCACAGCCTCGGTATCACCGTTCAAGGTTGGTACCCGTTAGGAGGACGCGGTTATCAACAGGAACTTTTAAATGACCCTGTACTTGCAGAAATTGCCAAATCACACGGCAAAAGCGTTGCGCAGACTATTCTGCGTTGGAATCTGCAAAAAGGCGTAGTAGTAATTCCCGGTGCCAGCAATCCTGATTACATCCGTGAAAATACACAGCTTTATGATTTTGAATTAACCGCCGAACAAATGGCACGCATTAATGCGCTTGACCGGGGCGAAAAACACGATTGGTATTAAAATAAAAAGGCAGCCTGCTTAAAATACAGGCTGCCTTTCAATTTTAATCTGCAAATTTTTATTTATGCCATTTGCAATGGTCGGTTGCGCCGCCAAACTTGTTTAAACGGAAAGAATTCTTCAGCGCTATGGTAATAAATTCTTTTGCCTCTGCCAAAGCATCCTTTACGCTTAAGCCTTTGGCAAGACCGGCGGTAATGGCTGCCGAAAAAGTACAGCCTGCACCGTGGTTAAAGCAATCGGCAATTTTCTTTTCTGTATTAACAACATAATCTTTGCCGTCATACAGCACGTCAACAGCTTCATCGCTGCTGTTGCGCGAACCGCTTTTAATAACAACATAACCTGCACCAAGCTGCTGAATACGTGCGGCAGCTTCTTTAATTTCGTCAAGAGTTTCCACTTTATCCATGCCTGCAAGATAAGCTGCTTCCAAAGTATTCGGAGTAATAACATCAGCGCGGCTTACAAGCACCTCTTTAATTGCTGCGGCAGCTTCAGGCACCATAATAGAATCAATGCCCTTGCACACCATTACCGGGTCAATAACTACATTTTTTAAACTGTATTTATCAATGGTATCAGCCACAAGCTGTACCAGTTCCGCACTGCCGAGCATACCGGTTTTCATGGCATCAATGCCGATGCCTTCCACAATGGTTTTAATCTGTTTTTCAATAACATCCATTCCGATGGGATACATTTCGTGGTCCCAGTTTAAAGGATTCTGCGCCACAATAACAGTCAGCGCAGTCATGCCGTATACGCCCATCGCTGTAAAAGTTTTTAAATCGGCTTCCATACCGGCGCCGCCGCTGGTATCGCTGCCTGCAATTGTCATAGCCTTATGCAATGCCATTTTTAAGCCTCCAATATTACAAAAAAATTTATGTTTTTAACACAAGTATTATGATATACTAAAACTGTAATTAAAAAAATATCCAGAATTTGCATTTTTAAAGAGGACAGTTTATGGTAATTAACATGCCTCAGGCAAATGGCAATTCGCCATTGTATCTGCGTTTAATAAACGAAATAAAGCAAAAAATCCACAGCGGTGAAATCAGTGCCGGTGAAAAAATGCCATCCCTGCGCCACCTGGCAGATGATTTAAACGTCAGTCGCACAACAGCGGAGGCCGCTTACAATCAGCTTGTTGCCGAAGGTTATCTCTTTGCCGAAGCTAAACGCGGTTATTTTGCCGCCAACATTACAACGCGCCCGGCAGAAAATAAAACTGCGCCGGCTGAGTTAAAAAGGGCAATACCGCCACGCTATGACTTTGGCAACAATTATATCGACAGCAGTCTGTTTCCAACCTCCGTTTGGAAACGCTGCCTTGGGCACGCACTGCAAAATGCGCCGCTGCTTGCCGGATACGGCGACCCACAGGGAGAGCCTTACCTGCGCAGCACACTCTCACGTTACAGCCACGAAGCCCGCAGTGTAATCTGTACGCCGGAACAAATTGTAATCGGCGCCGGCATTCAAAGCCTGCTGCAAATTCTTTTGGCAGTTTTTGCCAAGGCACACCATTCCATTGCTTTTGAAGAACCAGGATTTACTAAAGCAGAGCAGATTTTTAAAATGGCCGGCTGGCAGGTAAATCGTTTCGATTCCGAACATCTACACAACCTGCTGCCGCATCTATTATACGTCAGCCCCTCCAATCCGTACAAAGGGCGTTCATTATCGCCGCAAGGCAGGCTGAACCTTTTAGACTGGACCCGCAGTACAGGAGGTTATATTTTAGAAGATGACTACAACGGCGAATTCCGTTATTTTACGCATCCAATCTCTTCTTTGCAAGGCATGGGCGGCGGGCAGAACATTATTTACTGCGGCTCGTTCTCCCGCATTTTGCTGCCCAGCCTGCGCATCAGCTATATGGTTCTGCCGCAGAACCTGCTGCCGGTTTATAACACTATTAAGCAATTATATAACCAGACTTCGTCCAGTATAGAACAATTTGCTTTGGCAGAATTTATCGCCTCCGGAAATTTACGCCGCCATATAAAAAAGCTGCGCCGCCGTTACGCTGTAAAAAATACGCTGCTGCGCAATGCGCTTGAAAAAATTTTCGGCAATAAAATCAGTATTATGGCTTATGAATCCGGCCTGCACATACGTCTTGCCATTCATCTTGATACAAATGCGCAAATGCTTGCACAAAAAGCGCGTGAAGCCGGAATCCACATCCTGCCTGTCACCGCAGCTGGCAACGCCGCACCGGAAATTCTGCTCTCCTTTGCCGGCATATCAGAAGAAGACATTGAACCCGCGCTGAAAATATTGCAGAAAGTATGGGGAATGTAAAGGAGATTTTGTAACTTAACTGATTTTCCTCATAATTACGTTTATAAAAAAAGAGTACCTTTACAGGTACTCTTTTTTGCATTTTCATTATACTATTATTCGTCAACCTTGTACCAGAACGGGCGCAGGAAGTGCAAATAGCAAACTTCACCGGTTTCAGGGCCATGGTCGCGGCGCCCAATCTGTACGCGTACTTCCTGGTCACCGATTTTTACAAGATAGTCGATAATTTCACCGAGGAAAGCTTTACGCAGTACTACGCCGCGTACAGCATTGCTTGTAAAACGGATTTCCGTCGGACGGCTGGCAAGATTAAATACTGCTTCACCCTTCATGCGGTCCGGCACTACAAGTCCGGGAGGCAGCGGACGGTTATCACCTTTTACATAAGCAGCGCCGTTTTGCCAAACAACATCATTAAAGCTGGATACGCCGATAAAGCTGAAAACAAATTTATTAGCCGGATGGTTATAAACATTCAGCGGCGAATCAATCTGCTGCATAACGCCAAGCTTCATAACCAAAATACGGTCGGAAAGCGCCATTGCTTCTGATTGGTCATGCGTAACATAAATAATGGAAAAACCATATTTACGCTGCAAATCTTTAATTTCAAAGCGCATCTCTTCACGCAGATGCGGGTCAAGGCTGGAAAGAGGTTCGTCAAGCAGCATTACATCCGGATTAATTGCCAGCGCACGCGCCAGTGCTACACGCTGTTTGCCGCCGCCTGAAAGGCTTGCCGGACTTTCTTCCGCAGATTTTAAAAGGTTAGTTGCCGTAAGCGCATCTTTGGTACGCTGCTCAATTTCAGCAGCTGGCAGTTTACGCAAACGCAGCGGAAATGCTACGTTTTCGTATACGCTCATATGCGGCCAAACGGCAAATGCCTGGAACACCATGCCAAAATTACGGTTTTCAGGCGGTGTATAATGATGCTTCTTAGGCGAAGAAAGCAGGCGGTCGCCAACCCATACTTCGCCGTCGCTCAAATCTTCAAAACCTGCAACCATGCGCAAGGTCGTTGTTTTACCGCAGCCGGAGGGACCAAGCATGGAGAAGCACTCGCCTTTGCCGATTTCAAAGTTCAGGTTATCTACGGCAGTAACATTGCCAAAGCGTTTTGTAACGTTAACTAAGCGTATATAAGACATGACGGTCACTCACTCACTTTCTTGGTAAAATGGTTAATCAGCATCTGGCCGATAACTATAAGAATCAGCGCGATGCCTGCCAGTGCGGTACTCATTACGGTTTCGCCGTCTTCGTTAAGCGTGTAAATTGCAACGCCGATAGTTCTCGTCGTCGGCGCATACAGCATAATGGAAACGGTTAATTCACGCAATGCCGGCAGGAAGATTAAGAAGAACGCGGAAATCATGCCCGGGCGCACAAGCGGAATGACAATATCTTTTAACGACTGCCACATCGTTGCGCCGCAGGAGCGGGATGCTTCCATCAAAGAATCGTGTACCTGTTCCAGCGCAGCTGAGTTTGCCTTCAAGCTGAACGCCATATAACGCGCGATATAGGCAACAAGAATAATCCATACCGTATTGTACAGATTAATGCCGAATTTGCCGCTCCATGCGAGGATAACGCCCAATGCGATAACGGAACCGGGCACGGAGAACGGAAGCATGCCGAGGAATTCAAGAATGCCTTTGCCGCGTACTTTCATCTTAACGATAACATAAGAAATCATAACGCCGGCAAACATAGTGATAACTGCTGCCGCAAGACCGAGCGTTACGCTGTTGAAGATAGCATCTTTGGTAACTTCATATTCAAACAGAATATATTTATAGTTATCAAGCGACAGGTTTTCCCATGTAAGCGGCAAACCATAAGTGCTTACGCCGCCAACAAGGAAGATTACCGCAGTCGGCAGCAAAATGGTAAAGCCAATGTAAGCCAGGCAGAAGAACAAAAGCGGATAACGCAGACCGCGCAGTTTAAGTTCCATCGGGCGGAAACTTTTACCGCCGATAATCTGATAATGGCCGCGGCTTAAAACTTTCTGCTGTGCCCAGATAATTAAAGCAGCCGTTACAACAAGCACTGTTGCAAGCACGGTACCGGTACGGATAGAATCGAAGCTGCCGCCGCTCTGATGGATTTTTTCATAAATCAAAGTCGGAATATTGTAAATGCCCTGTTCAATGCCCAAAACAGCAACTGTACCAAAATGAGCCATGGAGTACAGCATAATCAAGAGAGCGCCGGACATAATGGAAGGCAGCACCAGCGGAATGGTAATTTTGCGGGTAATGGTAAACAGGCCGGCGCCGGAAATACGAGCCGATTCTTCAAGAGTCGGGTCCATACGTTCAAGCGCGCCACAAACCTGAATAAATACAAACGGAAATAAGTACATTACTTCAACCGCGCTGATGCCGTAATAAGTGTAAATATCAAAAACCGGCTCGCTCAGGCCAAAAGTTTCCATAAAGAAGGTGTTGATATAGCCGGAGTTAGGCGATAACAGCATCTTCCATGCCAAAGCGCCGATAAAGCTCGGCAGCATAAACGGCACAAGGAACAGGCTCTTCATAAACGTTTTATACGGCAAATCCGTACGAGTAACAAGCCATGCAAAAAAAGTGCCTACAATCGTACTGCCAATTGTTGTCATGCTGGCAATAATCAAAGAATTTTTCAGCGCCTGGAAAGTTTCCGGCTCGGTTAAAACATTGTAAAAGTCCGTGCTGTTAAAAGTACCTTCAACAAAAAAGGCATTAAACAAAATTAAAAGAACAGGCCACGCAACAAAAATTACCAGAATGGCAATAGAAATCAAAAGAATTATTTGTGCAACGCCAAAGCCGCTGTCTTTTTTAATTGTACTCATAATTCTTCCACCTCCTTAAGCTGTGCTGCGTCAAACCAGTGCAGTGCACGGAAGTTAACCACACATTCCTCACCTTCATTGAACATGAGGTTTTCGGAAATTGCTTCATGCGTAACAATTTCCGTACGCAAATGCTCACCGTCAATTTCAATCATGTAATCCATCGTTGCACCGAGGAAGTTAGCACGTTTAACAACGCCTTTAAGCCCTTCACCGTCACGGCTGATAACAACATCCGAAGGACGGAAAGCCGCAACCCAGTTAGTAATAGCGCTATCCTGCGGTTTATCCCAAGGAACTTCCTGATTGCCCGTACCTACAAGGAATTTGCCATTTTCAGCACGCACACCAAGGAAGTTGGCAATGCCCATAAATTTGAAAATAAACAAATCGGCAGGTTTTTCAAAAATTTCATAAGGCGTGCCAATCTGACGGATATGGCCTTCGTTATCCATAATGGCTATGCGGTCGCTGATGGCAAGCGCAACTTCCTGGTCATGCGTTACGTACATAACCGTAATGCCGAACTGACGCTGCAAAGCCTTAATTTCAAAACGCATTTCTTCACGCAAATTAGCGTCAAGGTTAGAAAGCGGTTCGTCAAGCAGCATTACGGCAGGGTCTGCAACAAGCGCACGGGCAAGTGCAACACGCTGCTGCTGTCCGCCGGAAAGTTCCGAAGGAAGGCGCTTTTCAAGCCCTTTCATGCCAACAATATCAATCATTTTCATAACGAGTTTATTAATTTCTTCTTTGGGGCGCTTTTCCATTTTCAATGGGTAAGCAATGTTGTCATATACCGTCATATGCGGCCACACCGCATAATCCTGGAACACAATACCCAAACCGCGTCTTTCGGGCGGAATATATTCGCCGCTCTGGCTGTCGGCAACAACTGTATTATCGATAATAATACGCCCCTCATCAGGCACTTCATGCCCGGCAATAAGACGGATTAAAACCGTTTTTCCGCAGCCGGAAGGCCCAAGCAGCGTAAAGCATTCGCCTTTTTTTATGCCAAGGTCAAGCCCTTTATGAACCTGATGCTTACCATAGGCTTTAGCGACGCCTTCAACCTTAATGATATCTTCCATAAGGCAACCTCCTGTTATTATAAAAACGGCAGAACGGGAAACCCCATTCCGCCGCCACTTTTAAAAGTCCATTATGTAATTAGCCTTATTATGCCTGTTATTGTTTCATCTGCATAATGTCAGAGAATTTCTTAATGGTATCTTCTTTGGTTTTAATTGCTTCGATGTAATCAATCTTAATGGATTTTTCCAAAGCTTCTTTCGGAGCGGGCAGATTGAATTTTGCCGGAATTTCTACGTCTTCACGAACAGGAATGGTGCCCTGCTGTGCAACGAGAGTCTGTGCTTCTTTGCCGAGCAGATAGTCAACAAATTTTTTAGCAGCGTCAGCTTTGGTGCTGTCCTTAAAGATTGCAACCGGGCTCGGAACTACGAGCAGTTCGGGCGGATAGCAAAGCTGCAGGTGAGCGCCTTTTTCAATTTTAGCATTGGTAATATAGTCAACTGCCAGTGCTGCGCCAAGTTCGCCGGAGGCAGTATCGTCAATAACCTGACCGGAACCTTTACCAATACGGCCGCCGTTAGCTTTAATATCTTCAAAGAATTTCCAGCCAAACTGTTTTTCAAGCAGAGCAACGCTCATGTAAGAAGTACCGGAAAGAGCAGGGTTGGCAATACCGAATTTATCCTTATAATCCGGGCCCATCAGGTCAGCCCACTGAGTAGGAGCGGTTTTAATTTTATCGGTATTAATAACAATGCCAAGAGTACCAAGACGTGCTGCATGGAAAGAGCCGTCATAATCACTGAACGGATTTACGGTTTCAGGTTCAACAGGGCTCTTGTAATTCAAAAGAATGCCTTCGTTTTTCATGTTGTAGAAGTCAGGAACTTCACTTGTCCAGATAACGTCGGCCAAAATTTTACCGCTCTGGCGTTCTGCGGCAATTTTAGCCATCAGTTTGCCTGCGCCTGCGGACTGGTAATCAACTTCAATCCCGGGGTTAGCCTTTTTAAAGCCGTCAACAATGCCCTTAATAAGGGATTCCTTCATCGAAGTATAAACGATGAGTTTCTGGCTGTCATTTTCAGCTTTCTTTTCTTCACCGCCGCCGCAGCCTGCAACTGCCAGCATAACCAGCATCATAACAGAAAGCAGCCATACCGTTGTTTTCTTAAGCATTTTAAAACCTCCTTAGTTTTCCTGCCTGCCGG